>NZ_JBIMEV010000066.1:0-21368 GCF_051262595.1 Salipaludibacillus sp. CF4.18 | reverse complement strand
TGCATCATTTTTAACAGCTTGGCGTGATGGGGGTGAAATACGCTTTCCGCGTAAAGCACAAAGCAATTAGGAGAAAAGCACTCCTAATTAAAAACTGCGGAAACCTAGCTCATTGCATCAAAAGGGCATTGAAAAAGTAGAAATCGACTTTTTCAATGCCCTTAAAAACGATTTAGGTGAGCCCACACAGAGATCGAGGAGGCTCACCGGGGGCTAAAGAAAGCGAGTGGAACTTCTTCCAAACACCCTCCGATGATAAAAAAACAACAATCTAAATCAAAAAACTCTATGTTTATCCAAAAGTGTTAATGCAGTTTTTCTTAAAAGATAATAATTTATAAAATTTGCAGCTATTTTACGCCACAAGTATCAAGGGAAACCCACCCTCCTTTCGAGTAGCACCTACACGACTACGTAGGTGCTACTCGGGGCGGTGGCTAAAGATCACGCTGTATTTAATAAAAGACGGCTCTGCCGTTTTTCTTAAAAAACTACTACGTTTCAACTTCACTGCTGATACAAAATCGTCTGGCCAACTCCAATAAAATACTCTGATTCCACAATAATATGGTTCAAAACAACTTTGGCTGTTGGATTGGTACGGATAGGATCACTTTCTTCCATAATAGTCCGGCAAAACTGAATAAATTGTTCACTCTGCTCTAAACAAAAAGAGGTAAGCTGTAGAATATCCTGGTAGAGTTCCTGAGAAACTTGTCCACCAGAACGGTTGAGCGTTTCAATATATCTAATTACTTGGTGGTGCGCCTTGGCGAATTCTTTTTCCCATTCCTTTAATGCCTCGACATACTCCTGTTCCAGATTAACGACAAGTTCTCTAATAACTACGGTATGTTCCTCTTCCTGATGTTTCCAAAACTCCGCCTCATCAAGAACACGCAGGGGCATCTGGTTCCCATAATAAAACTGCATAATCAATCCTCCATCCTCTTTAACTCTTGTACTCCATTCATACATATTTCCAAGAAGATTCATTAGAACCATTTCTTTTTTGAAGCAGAGAACCGTCCCTATGCTTCAAAAAAATAATTGACAACGCTTTCAATATATACTAGTATACAAGTATGGAAGCGAACGAATTTTACTTTGTTTCATAATCTGGAGGTAAAAAATGACGGTTATAGATTTTACAAATAAAAAAAGCACTTCTATGGGAACAAAAGTATATGAGTTTCTGAAAAAAGAAATTGTCAGCTTAAATATGCTACCAGGTAAATCAATTAGTGAAAATGAAATAGCTGAAAGTTTACAAGTAAGTCGAACACCTGTGAGAGAAGCCTTTTTAAAACTTTCTCAAGAGGAGTTAATAACGGTGTATCCTCAGAAAGGGTCGATCGTTTCATTAATTGATTTGGATCATTTAGAGGAAACTAGATTTATGAGGGAGCATTTAGAAGTAGCTACGTCACTGCTAGCATGTGAGCTATTTAATGAAGAAAGTTTTCAGCGCATTACAGCTAACCTAGAAAAACAAGAAAAGTGTATTAGTGAAAAAAAGTATAAAGAGTTCTTTGATTTGGATGATGATTTTCATTCCATAATTTTTACAGGGTGTAACAAAACACGAATTTGGAATGTGCTGCAAAATATGATGAGTATTAATTTCAATCGAATAAGATTTTTAAGTGTATCGGAAGAATTAAATACGGATTTAGTTATCGCTCAACACCATGAGATTGCAAATGCTATTCGTGCAGAAGACAAGGTGCGTGTCGAGAAAGTTGTCCGTGAACATTTAAATTTAGTTGTCATTGATAGACAAGAGTTAAATAAAAAGTACCCGGATTTTTTTAAAGTGGTTCATCCGATTTAATCGTTTTAATGAAAGGAGTGAAGCAATGTGAAAGATGTCATTACAATAGGCGATGCAATGATTACGTTTAATCCTGGTTCAACGGGACCCATGAGGTTTGTTCAATCGTTTGAACGGAAAGTTGGCGGAGCAAGTTAAATTTTGCGATTGGCTGCGCGAGACTCGGTTTACAGACTGGTTGGATTAGCAGGCTTGGAAATGATGAGTTCGGTAAACATATTTTCAACTTTGTCCGTGGATAGGGAATTGATGTGTCAGAAGTGAAGTTAGTCGATGGTTTTCCGACCTCTTTAAATTTTAAAGAAATTATGGACGGTGGAGAAGGAAGCATATTTTACTATCGTTCTCAGTCACCAACGGTTAACATTATCGCCCGATAGCATTAAAAGAATCTATTTTGAAAGCGCTAAATTACTTCATATTACAGGTGTTTTTCCAGCTATTGATGAAAAAAACATGGAGATTATTCATGCGGCTATTTCAGAAGCTAAAAAAACAGGGGGTGCTCATTTCGTTTGATCCAAACATTCGTTTAAAAATGTGGACGAAAGAAAGAGCGAAAGAAGTATTAAGTATTACTTCAGTTTTTGCCTCACGTGGATATTTTGTTAACAGGGTTAGAAGAAGCAGAGCTCTTACTTGGAACGAATGAACCAAAAGAAATCATTAGTGAATGTAAGAAGTTAGGAATTGCTTATACCGCCATTAAACTTGGTGATAAAGGAGCCATTGGCTATCATGACGGGGAGTACATAGAGGCTGCTCCAAATGTGCCAAAAAAGGTTGTTGATACTGTTAGAGCGGGAGATAGCTTTGATGCAGGTTTTATCTACGGCGTCTTAAATAATTGGCCGTTAGAGAGAACATTAAAGTTTGCTAATACGATTGGCTCCATGGTTGTAAGTATTAAATGTGATAATGAAGGGCTGCCTTATCTGGAGAATGTTCTTATCAAATTAGGAGAAAAAGAATTTATTGAAAGATAAACATGATTATGAAAGCAGAATTACTCAGGGGAGGTGATTGAACGTACTGAAGGTTAGTCGGTTACCAAAAAGCTAGTAAACGAAGGATCTACTATTTTAAGGGGGATTTAGAATGAAAAAATTAAAAATTTTACCAGTCATTTTTTCAGCAATGTTTGTTATGTCAGCGTGTGGATCTGATGAATCTTCATCAGATACGAAAAATGGAAATAACGATTCAGCTAATGAAACTAACGATTCAGGTCAAGAAGCAGCAGGTGAGACGATTACTTGGAAATTCGGACATGTGGCTGCTGAAGATCACATATGGCATAAAACAGCTGAGAAATTCAGTGAGTTGGTAAGTGAAAATACAGATGGTCAAATTGAAATTGAACTCTATCCTAACAACCAATTAGGTGGAGAAACAGATACAATCAACAGTATTAAAGCAGGTTCGGCGGACTTAGTTATTTCCGGAGAAACCATGGCAAACTGGTCTCCAAAAGCAGCACTAATGGCAGTACCTTACGCTTTTAGAGGGGAAGATCACTTAGTAGAAGTGATTGAAGGTGACATCGGTCAGCAAATTGAAGATGAGATCGTTGAAGAAGTTGGTTTAACACCACTTTACCACCATACACGTGCACCACGTAACTTAACGTCAAACGAACCAATCTCGACTCCTGAAGATTTAGAAGATTTTAGTATGCGTGTACCAAACGTTCCATTGTTCTTAAGTGTTTGGGAAGCAGCAGGTGCAAGGCCGCAAGTGATGGACTTTACCGAGGTGTTTACTGGATTACAGCAAGGTGTTATCGATGGTCAAGAAAACCCGCTGGATTTAATTCATAGTGCTGGTTTTGCCGAAGTACAAGAATATGTGAATGAAACAGAACACGTTTACTCTTGGATTTATATTTTAGTAGGAAATGAACAGTTCGATGGTTTATCTGATGAGTTAAAAGAAAGCGTTTTAGCGGCTTCTGAAGAGGCTCAAGTTTACGGTAAAGAACTATTTGATGAAGAATTTGAGAACTACCGTACAGAGTTAACGGATCAAGGAATGACCTTCAATAGTGATGTTGATCAGGATGCATTCCGCGAAGCTATGCTACCTGCTATTAAAGAGAACTTATCTGAAGAACAGTTTTCTATTTACGAACAAATCTTGGAAGTAGAATAGTCATACAGAAAAATCTAGAAGGTACACCGCTTACGATCAAAAAAAATGAACAAACATGAAGTGAGTGGTGTACCTAATTTACTGGTAAAGGATTGAAGTAAAGTGAGGAGTACAAAACTATTAGACCGCACCTTGGAAATAGCTACAATACTATGTTTTACAGCATTAATCGTTGTGGTTATTATCCAAATTGCTTCCCGCTATTTACCACAGAGTTTTATTTGGACGGAAGAATTATCACGTTTCTTATTTTTATATTCGGTTTCCTTTGGTGCTCCGTTGGCATTAAAAGATAAAGAATTTATCAATGTAGATCTATTACTAAATTATCTTCCTAAAAGAGTAAGAGAAATCTATGAGGGATTCATCTATTTGACGATTGTTTTATTTAGTGCCGTCGTTGCGTTTTGGGGATTTAAGTTTATCGCAATTGGGCGTGGCCAATCATCAGCGACAATGGCATTAGATATGTCCATCATTCATGCCTGTATTTTTATTACGATGTTGTTCATTGGAATTTATGCATTACTTCATACGATCAACTATTTTAAGGGCCTCGAAAAGGGGAGTGAATCCTAATGTTAGCGCTATTACTGTTTGTTTCGTTTATCATTTTAATCTTTTTAGGAATTCCAATTGCTTTTAGTTTAGGCATCTCTTCGCTCATCTACTTGTTCATGGCGGATATTTCTTTATCCATTATTCCACAAAGAATGTTTGGTGGATTAAACTCTTTTGTTCTTCTGTGTATTCCGGGCTTTATTTTGGCAGGGAATTTAATGAATGCAGGGGGAATTACGGAGAAGATTATTCAGTTTACCAATAATGTTGTAGGGCATATCCGTGGTGGGTTAGGACTTGCAAATGTGGGATCTTCCATGGGATTTGCGGGTATATCCGGTACAGCTCTAGCGGACACAGCGAGTATTGGGTCGGTTTTAATTCCAGCCATGAAAAAACAAGGCTATGACGCTGACTTCTCTGCAGCTGTTACCTCATCATCATCAACCATTGGTCCGATTATTCCGCCATCATTGCCATTAATTATTGTTGGTACGTTAGCAAGTGTCTCCATTGGAGATCTCTTTTTAGCAGGGGCCATTCCTGGATTGATTTTAGGTATTGGTTTGATGATCGCTGTCTACATTATTTCGGTTAAGCGACAGTATCCAAAAGGAGAAAAACAAAAGTTATCCGTCATTGGAAAATCATTTATTGATGCTTTTTGGGCATTAATGATGACTGTAGTCATTTTGTACGGAATCTTGGGCGGTTATTTTACACCAACAGAAGCTTCTATTGTTGCGGTTGTTTATGCGTTAATAGTCGGTTTATTTGTGTATAGGGGTCTTAAAGTAAGCGCAATTCCATCTATTTTATTGAGTTCTATAAAGAGCACAGCTTCGATTATGATTTTAGTTGGTTTGGCAAATTTATTCGGATGGATTTTAGTGAGTGAAAAAATTCCTCAACTAGTGGCAGAAGGGATCTTAAGTATTTCGGATAACAAGGTCGTTGTCATCTTACTCATTATTTTACTGTTGCTGTTTGTCGGTACTTTCATGGAAACGATCGCAGCACTTGTCATCTTGTTCCCAGTACTTTTACCTGTAGCACAAACAGTAGGAATGGATCCTGTCCATTTTGGGGTAGTGATGGTTCTTGGTCTTATTATTGGACTTTCAACGCCGCCAGTCGGAGTTTGCCTGTTTGTTGCATCCAGTATCGGAAAGGTATCGGTAGGAAAGACGTCTGTTGCTCTTATTCCATTCTTATCCGTTAGTATTATTGTGTTATTGTTAGTTGCTTTTATACCGCAATTAACGCTTTATTTACCGAGTTTATTAGATTAAATACGAAAGGATTGAGTATTCATGAAAGCTGTTCAAGTTACAGGAGCACATGAGCTTGCAATAATAGAAAAAGAGAAACCAGTCATATCAGAAGCAAACCAAGTCTTAGTAAAAGTGAAAATGGTCGGTATTTGCGGCTCAGATATGCACATTTACCATGGTACAAACCCTTTAGCAACGCTGCCAAGAATTATTGGGCATGAGGTCACTGGTCAAGTAGAAGAAATTGGCGCTGATGTAACGGGTCTCGCTGTAGGAGATAAAGTAGTCATTGAACCCATTGAATCATGCGGAGAATGCTATGCATGTCGTACAGGAAGAAACAATGTCTGTAGCAAGTTAGAAGTATATGGTGTTCATCTAGAAGGCGGAATGCAGGAATACGTAGCGATGCCAGATTACTTAGTTCATAAAGTGAGTCAGGATTTAGATTGGAAAGAGTCTGTATTAGTTGAGCCATTTACGATTGGGGCACAGGCGACTTGTCGTGGAAATGTGAAAAAGGGAGACACTGTATTAATTACTGGGGCAGGTCCTATAGGTCTTTGTTGTTTAAAAATGGCGAAGGCAAAAGGAGCCACTTGTATCATTACAGATTTAAGTGACGATCGTCTCGAGTTTGCGAAATCTTGGGGGGCAGATGTTACGATAAATGCCGTACAGGAAGATGTAAAAGAAAAAGTTTTTGATTTCACAAACGGTGAAGGGGCTAATATCGTCATCGACGCTGTTTGTATCCCGAAAACTCTGGAAGATGCCATTGAAATTGTTTCTCCTGCTGGATATGTTGTTGTCCTTGGTTTTGATGAAAAGCCTTCAAGCATTCCACAATTGCCGATAACAAAGAAGGAAGTTACGATTGTAGGCTCGCGATTACAAACAAACAAGTTTCCGGAAGTGATTGAATTATTCAATGAAAAGACGTTAGGAATAGAAGATATGGTGACCCATCAATTCCCGGTAGAAAAGATTAAAGAAGCGATCTCATTAATTGAAAATTCTCCTAATGACATCCGCAAAGTTGTGGTCACATTTTAACGATAAATACTGAGATTGAGGTGTTATCAATACTATGATTCAAAAATCAAAGATCATCATGGAAATAGTAGAGTCAGGCGTCGTAGCTGTCATTCGCACAGAAAGTGAAGAGGAAGCGATCCAGATTTCGAGCGCTTGTATGAGCGGTGGAATTAGATCGATTGAAGTAACATTTACCGTGCCGGGGGCAGCAGATGTTATTTCGACGTTGGCGAAAAGGCCTGAGTTTAACAACTTACTTGTTGGTGCCGGGAGCGTTTTAGATAGTGAGACAGCACGGATTGCGATACTTGCCGGAGCTAAATATATTGTAAGTCCTTGTTTTGATCAAGGGACAGCCATCCTTTGCAATCGATACCAAATCCCTTACATGCCGGGCTGTATGACGGTAACTGAAATGAAAACGGCGATGGAGTTCGGTGCAGAAATCGTAAAAATGTTCCCTGGAAATCATTACTCACCATCCATCGTGAAGTCAATTAAAGGACCTCTTCCGCAAGTGTCGATTATGCCAACAGGCGGGGTTAATCTTGAAAATGCAAAAGAGTGGATCAAAAGTGGAGCAGTTGCTGTTGGAATCGGCAGTGATTTAGCCGCACCTGCTAAAAAAGGAAACTATGAAGAAGTCACCGCTTTAGCTAAACAATATTGTGATCTCGTTAAAGAAGCAAGAGCAGAAATGTAATACTACTAGATAAATAATGGTATGGAGTGGATTTTTATGAAAATGGTTTTTAGATGGTTCGGGGAAGGGAACGATAGTGTTTCTTTAAAACACATTGGCCAGATTCCGGGTGTAGAAGGTGTAGTATGGGCGCTTCATGATGTCCCTGTTGGAGAAGAGTGGCCAATGGATAAAATTGCAGAAGTGAAAAAGCAAGCTAATAAGTATGATCTTAATATTGATGTTGTGGAAAGTGTCAATGTTCATGAAGATATTAAGCTTGGTTTGCCTACAAGGGACTTATACATTGAAAACTATAAAAAAACGATCGAGAAATTAGCGGAGGTTGGCGTTAAGGTCATCTGTTATAACTTTATGCCTGTTTTTGACTGGTTGCGAACGGATCTGTTTAAAGAGCTTGAAGATGGTTCAACGGCACTTTTTTATGAAGCTTCGAAAATAAAAGATATTGACCCAATGGAGTTAGTCAAAAAAATTGGTGCTGACTCTGAATTAACGATGCCTGGCTGGGAGCCTGAAAGACTTTCTCATTTGGCGAAGTTATTTGAGGCTTACAAAGATGTGACAGCAGAAGATTTATGGGATAATTTAAAATACTTCTTAGATGAAATTATTCCAGTTGCAGAAAAACATGATATTAAAATGGGGATTCACCCAGATGATCCGCCATATTCGGTTTTCGGTTTGCCACGGATTATTATTAACCGCGAAAATATTCAACGATTTTTAAATCTTGTTGATAATCCATATAACGGTTTAACACTATGTAGTGGTTCTTTAGGAGCCAATCCGAATAATAACATCGGAGAAATGGTTCGTGAATTTGCAGATCGCATTGCTTTTGCTCATATCCGCAATGTTCGAGTCTATGAAAATGGTGACTTTATCGAGACATCCCACCGAACTCAAGATGGTACAGTCGATATTTATGACATTGTCAAAGCGTATCATGAGAATGACTTTAAAGGATATGTGAGACCCGACCATGGCAGACATATTTGGGACGAAAAATGCCGACCTGGATACGGGTTAAATGATCGTGCGCTAGGAATCATGTATATGTGGGGAATTTGGGATTCGCTTGAAAGACAGAAGTAAGTGTGAAGACTTATTTCAAAATAGTAAATGTATGAAGGGAGTGTTGGGTTATGTTACCACTAAATGAAAACCTTAAAGGAAAAGTAGCCGTCATTACTGGAGGAAGTGGTGTCCTCTGCAGTGCGATGGCAAAGGAACTGGCCAGACAGGGAGTTAAGGTTGCCATTCTTAACCGAACGGAAGAAAAAGGAAAAGAAGTTGAACAAAGCATTAGAGAAGCGGGAGGAGAGGCTCTAGCGATTTCTTGTGATGTTCTGGATATCGAAAGTATCAAAAAAGCAGAAGAAATCGTAACAGATACATTTGGAGTTTGTGACATTTTAATCAATGGAGCAGGCGGAAACCACCCAGATGGAATTACGACAAACGAAATCTTCCAAGAAGAAGATTTGGAAAAAGATGATGTCTCTACTTTCTTTGATTTAAAGAGTGAAGGTTTTGGCCATGTTTTTAACTTGAACATTTTAGGAACCGTAAATCCAACACAAATCTTTTTAAAGAAAATGATTCAAAAAGAAAATGTCGTTGTGATCAATATGTCGTCAATGAGTGCCCCGTCCCCAATGACGAAGGTCCCTGCCTATAGTGCGGCAAAAGCGGGTATTGATAATTTTACACAGTGGTTAGCTGTTCATATGGCTCAAACCGGAGTACGCGTAAATGCCATCGCGCCAGGCTTCTTTCTCACAGATCAAAACCGGAATCTATTAACAAATGAAGACGGTTCACTCACCGATAGAGCAAATAAGATTATTACACATACACCAATGAGAAGATTCGGTGATCCCGAAGATTTACTTGGAACATTATTATGGTTAGTTGACAACAACATGTCTGGCTTTGTAACAGGCGTAACCATCCCCGTAGACGGAGGGTTCATGGCCTACCCCGGCGTTTAAGCAAACAAAGGGTGAAGCATGGGGACGGTTCTGTGCATCATTCAGAGGGCTCGAATCCGCTCTAGGCGGACGCTTTCCGCGGGCAATGACTTCAGCCTCCTCGGGAAAGTTCGTCCCTACGGGGTCTTCAGCTATTGCTTTTCCTGAGGGAGTCTCCGCCTTCGCTACTTCGAGTTATACGTTCAAAAAAGATAAGTTTTAAATAGTAAACCTCGCCATGCGTGCAGAAGTGCCCATACGCATGGCGAGGTTTGTATTAGTTGAAGAAAAGATTGTGTCATTTATTTTCGGTATGATTTTTATGAAGTGTGGGGTGACAAGGAGGGACTAGACATTGATTTCTAGTCCCTTTCCTTACCCTTACCCGTAGTTTAGCATCTTGTATAGAACAGGACTTAGGCGTTTTAGCTCGAGTGCCGTTAGCCAGTGGATTTCTAAGTGGCAAATATAAACCAGGTGCCGTGTTTAATGATAATGTAAGAAAAGGGCATAAACAAGAAGCTATTGATGAAAAGTTAAGACTAGTTGAGCAAATCAAACAGAATGAAGTTCCAGAAGGCGTTACTATGGCAGAATGGGCTTTAGCTTGGAACTTAAAAAATCCTGCAGTAACCTGCGTCATACCAGGATGTAAAAATGTAGAGCAAGTCGAAGTGAATGCCAAAGCAGCAACACAACTTAAAAGAAGCAGGGGGCGGTTCCCTGCTTCTTTTTTTTTCGTTTGGTCTGTCATCACTCCTCAAATAAGAAAATCATCATTATTCCGTCTTGATCGGAGTATAAAAAGAAATGGGTGATTTTTTTAGAAGTGAAAATGATATACTTGTCAAAGACCATACACAGTGAAAAGTACTAGCTTTTTTTAAGTGGAGCTTCTTATTTTTTGATAAATGAAAGGTGAGTGTATGGGCATGAAAAGACTTTTACTAGCACTTATTATAGGCTTATTCGTACTAACTTCATGTTCCAATAGCGATTATCAAAATGCTATGGATAAGGGGATTGAAAGCCTAGGACAAAAAGATTATCATCAGGCATCTGTTTATTTTGAAATAGCAACAAGGGAAGAAGATGGTGAAAGTGAGGCGACATCCTATTATGAACAAGCTACTCTGATGGACGATGCCATTCAAGCATACGAAAAGAATGATTTGGAGGTAGCCCTTGAATCTGTTAATAAGGTCATTGTTCAGCCTAACGTGTTAAATTCGATGGAAAAAAAAGCGGAAAATTTAAAAGATAAGATCCAATCGGCTATAGATGAGAGGGTTGTTTTTGAAGAAAAATTAAATGATGTTAAACACTTGTTTGAAAATGAAAATTATCATGAATCTAACAAAGAGTTGCAAGTTTTAGAAGAATTAATCGCAGCAAATGAGGCTCTATCTATTTATCAATTGGACTTAGAAAACCTGAAAACTAAAGTTGAACTCGCTTTGAGTGAAATTGATCAAGCTGAAAACGAGGAAGAAAAAGAACTCGCGTCTATATCGGAGGAGGAGACTATTTCAGAACCAGCACCAGAACCCGATACTAAATCTGAATCAGAGAGCGAGCCAGAGCCTGAACCAGAAACAGAAACAGAAAAAGAAGATATTGTTTATGAAACTTATGAGAATGGACGGTTCGGGTTTTCCTTTGATTATCCAGCAAATTTTGAGATGGCCCCTCCACCAACAAACGGTGATGGCGTTCGTTTTTATAATACAGAGTTCGAAATTACCGCTTATGGCGGGCACACTAACATACTTAGTCAAGATGAAACAATTGAAACCTATTACGAAAGAGATATAAATGAAGCACCTGAAGATATTGCCTACCAACAAAAGAAAGATGATTGGTACGTACTCTCCTATGAAGTGAGCGGCATGATCGTGTACAAACAATTTTTCTTTGGAGAAAATACTTTCAATTCATATACGATTAATTACCCCGGCAACAAACAAGAAAAATATGGACCCATTCTGACTAGAATTTCCGAATCATTCCTACCGGCACCCGATCTCCGGTAGGAAGTATGGGGACGGTTCTCTGCTTCATTTTCACTGCTTGAGTAACATTTTATCGGTATATGATACCTCAGTTTTGGTCACGGATATGTATAAACAAAGAGCTATAACAAAAAGGCTTAGACCTCTTTAAGCCTTTTTTAGGATAGATGTTAGCAAACCCTCCTCCAATTTTAATTACCCTCTCTTAAAGACGGCGATACTATTCTTCTTATCTGATATCTATGGAACGGGCTCACTTGAGTTCCCCCCTCATATCGCAGTAGAATGGTAAATCGCTATGCGATATATCGAGTGTAACAAAATTATCGACATAGCTTTCGTATAACTAGATAATAATGGTATACTTAATAGACAATTAGTGAGAAATTATTTCGTAATTTCCCGGGAAATGTCGTTTTAGAGGAACTTCAACTATTGGGTGTCCAGCACGCCGCTTTCGCTAGTTCAGGCTTTTCATGTAATGTATCAGCAGGCGATATGACTTGCGTAACGAGCGCGAAGAAAGCGATAAGCGAATGCTCATTGATTTAATGATATTGTCTCATTTGGCCTGCTTGTTTAAGGGGTGGTCGTAGCGTTACGCGATATGTACAAGTTATTGGACGATACAATCTAGCGGAAGACCTTCTGTGAATAGAGGGCGTAGAAGAATCTATTGAAAGAGTAATTGCGATACATAGAATCCCACTCCTAGAAATTAATGGGCGATATACATAAGCGATATACATCTAAAAGAGATGACAACTTGAAGTCGCAGCAAGCGGCATGCTTGGTGAAGAAAGCATGGAAAAGTCTAATAAAATAAAGACATTTCAATAGATCTACTCTAGAAATGGATGGTCATGTTTATCATATCGCGGGGCGATACACTAGCAATTTCACCATAAAAAACTTAGATATTTATTAGATTAGTAAAAGGAGAGACGATATGCGACATGATATACAACCAAATGAACGGTCTTTTTCTACAAAGGAAGTGGCAGAGCAAGTGGGGATTGCAACTCCCACGGTTCGGAAGTATGGCCAAATCCTTGAGCGAAACGGCTATGAATTTTTTAAAGATGCAGATCGGCGTATCTTTGTTCAATCAGACATCGAAGCACTTATAGCGTTACGCGATACGGACAGGCCCTTGGACGATACAGCGAAAGATCTTATGGAGCAACAAAAAGAAAGATTAGAAGACTCCAATCAGACATCCCCAGCTGTATCGGCACCCGATACATATGCTAATCTACCGAATGATCCCAATCAATTAAAAGAGTTCTTACAGTATCTAGCAAATGAACTGGCGGCGACTCGTGATATGAACAACCAACTGACAAACAGTATGTCTGAATTAAAAACAACGGTTTCCCGGCTTCAACAGGACCATCATGTGATCAGTTCTGTTATAGGGAATTCTGCACAAAAAACGAATGCGAAAATAGAAAAGTTAACGGAACAACAAAGAACCGAGTTCGATACATTGCTTGAACAAGAAAAACAAAAAAGTGAATTCTTACAAAAAGAATTACAAATGATGCGGGACGAACAGCAAAGAGAATGGCGTTCACAAAACGAGTTTAATAAACGTTTAGAGGGTGCGGTACAAAAACCTAAAGGAGTTTTGGAGGGGCTATTTTCCAAACTGCGCAAATAGGCTGGAATCATGGAAGTTTTCTGTTTTAAATTAACTCATCCTGAATGGGTGGAAGAATCGTTTTATATAGACATAGTAATTAATAGAAAGCCGCCATGCGTGAAGAAGGTCACTTCACGCATGGCGGTTGTTTGTTTATGGCTATTCATAGTATAGAAATCTTCCACGCTCTCATTAGTAAAAATATCGTTACACAGATCGATAATGAAAGAGTGTGAGGAATGATACTTATTAAACCAAAAGAATAGAGTAGAATCCATGAAAATTAACTTTGCTGTACGTGGAAGGGAGTAATATCTTTCCTTTTCAACATTTATCGTAATTTAGTCATAATTTTTCTTATTCTGATAATAGTTTGATCATATTTTTCATTTACACTAAATTTGTACCCCAAAAGAGGGCAATGCAAAATGTTCAAAGGAGGTCGTTTTGAAGTTTCCCCCCCAAAAACTAAATGATCATTACTTATAAGGTTTGGGTGTAAAAAAAATTACTTATTTTCAAGGAGGACTACAAAATGGTAGTAAAACGTAATCTTAATACTGAAAAGAAAGTATTAAAACGACAGAGTCGAAAAGTACCGTTTGTGTTATCAACATCTATGTTAGCTGCAACATTTTTGGCAGCGGGAGCAACGGTATCCGCAGATGAACATAATGGACAAGATGTAAATCATGGTGAAATTGTATCTGAAGTGGCCCAAGCTCTTCCTGGCTCACCTGAAAAAGGCCAGATCATGAGTTCAATTGCTCAAGGTGACTATGAGCTAGCGAATGAAATTTTAAGTGACTTAATTGATGATCGTGAAGATTTAAATGAAGAAGATTTTGAAGACTTAATTCCAGAAGACGTAACAGAAGAAGATGCGGCAGAAGAAGACACAACAGAAGATGAAGCAGAAGAAGAAGACGTAACAGAAGAAGATGCGGCAGAAGAAGACGCAACAGAAGATGAAGCAGAAGAAGAAGACGTAACAGAAGAAGACACAACAGAAGATGAAGCAGAAGAAGACGCAACAGAAGATGAAGCAGAAGAAGAAGAAGTAACAGAAGAAGATGCGGCAGAAGAAGACGCGGCAGAAGAAGACGCGACAGAAGATGAAGCAGAAGAAGAAGAAGCAGAAGAAGAAGAAGCAACAGAAGAAGAAGCAACAGAAGAAGACGCGACAGAAGATGAAGCAGTAGAAGAAGAAGAAGCAACAGAAGAAGAAGCAGTAGAAGAAGATGCAACAGAGGAAGAAGCAACAGAAGATGAAGCAGTAGAAGAAGACGCGACAGAAGATGAAGCAGAAGAAGAAGACGCGCTAGCAGAAACAGAGCAGCAATTAGATGCCCAACACGATGAAATTGTTGAGGAAATAACAGAACGTTATCAATCCATCTTTGATAGAAATGAAGCACTATTAGATTATCAAGATCTCTATATAGAGGATCAATTGGTATCGATCGGTGTGATAGATGAAACGGAAGATGCAGAGGGTCTTGAAGAAGAAATTGCTCTAATCACTGAAGATGTAGAAGAGAATCTTGATGAAGGTGCAGATGGAAATAGTCAAGACATCCAAGCAGAAGGCAATGCAGAGGTTAAGGCTGGTGCAGAAGCTGAAGTCGTAACAAATGAAAATGATGCAGTAGAATCTGACGAAACAACAGATGAGAATGCTACTGTTGCTGTAATTGAAGCAGACGCTGAAGCAGAAGGCAATGCAGAAATTCAAGCTGAAGCAGACGAGCTAGTGGAAGATGAAAATGATCAGCAGGTTCAGCAGAACGGTTCTACGTTCCAACCTTTTCTACAGCTGACTAATGCTTATGAGAAAGTTAAAACCTCTTATGCTAATTTCATCTCTTCATTGAAATAACTAATATTGTATAAGGACTCTGGTGAACATTCACCAGAGTCCTTATCTGTAATACGACAACCTTTTTTACTAAATTAGCTAAACCATACAAAATGAATTGAGCATAAAAGACCTAAAAAAATGATTGCTACGTGTTTTTCTTAATGAATCTATCGTCTCTTGATAAGTGAATCAGAACAATGCTACTTTAAATAGAGTACTTAGTAAAAACTGATTCCAAAACTTTTTAAACAAATTTGTTAATTTACTAGAGGAGTGCGTAATATGTTTAAAGTTTTAGTCGCAGATGATGAAGATTCAATTCGTGAAATTTTAAAGTACTCTTTTAATAAAAATGGTATGGAAGTATGTGAAGCACGTACAGGTAAAGAAGTGTTAGAAAGCCTTCGAACCTTTTCGGCTGATTTTATCATTCTTGACATTATGATGCCTGAAATGGATGGCTATGAAGTGTGCAGAGAGTTAAGAAAAACGTCCGAAGTCCCAATCCTTATGGTAACGGCTAAAGGGGAAGAGTACGATCGTGTTCTCGGTTTGGAATTAGGTGCAGATGATTATATGATCAAACCATTCAGTCCGAGAGAATTAATTGCACGTATGAATGCGATTTACAGAAGAATAGATTCTGGACACCGTATTAATGTTGAAAATGAACAAGAAGCTTATACTAATGGTGATTTAAAAATACACCTTAAACACCGTAAAGTCACTGTAAAAGAAGAAGTTATTATTTTTAAACCAAGGGAATTTGATTTACTGGCCTATCTATCCAAATCTCCTGGACAAGTCTTCACAAGAGAAGCCCTGCTGCATCATGTGTGGGGGTATGACTTTATTGGGGACATCCGTACGGTCGATGTGCATGTAAAAAAAATCCGTGAAAAACTTAAAGAGAAGAAATCTGATGTGTTGCAAACAGTATGGGGAGTGGGGTACAAATTTGAACCTAAGTTGTAAGGTGAGAGGAGGCACTGTTCTCCTGCTTCTTCTTACTAATAAGTATAATAAATATTTTTTAGAATAAGTCATATACAACGTTTTACCTCTCTATAATTAGGGAAAAGGAAAATACTACGTGAAAAATCTTTATTCCGTTTATATCGTACAGATTACTGGTCAAAGCAGAAAGGGTGAGGATATAACATGAGTAAAAAAAATGTTGCCCCAAAAAGTGCCATGGTCGTCAGAAACGAAGCAGGAAAAGGGATAGATGTCATTTCCGCAAAGATAATTGCACAAGCCCTTAAAAAAGGGGAAAATGTCTTCGAACTATTGGAAACGTTTTCAAACTTGACTAGGGTGGATGATTCATTCATTGAAGGCGAGGAACCTCAAGAGGCTTCAGCCATTTATCTTAATAAGTTAAACAATTATAAATTTACTGTGAATCGATGCCGTAAAAATACATTCTCTTTTGCACCTTGCTAATCCGGAATTTACTAAATCAATACACATAGTTGAAGCACGCGCACTCTAAAGGGATAGGTTGGCTATATAGCTGAATTAGTGTTACTGGGTGCGAACTCTCATACCTGAAGTTTTGCCTTTCGTATCGGCAGGCGATATGAAAGGCAAAACCGACATAGAAGGAGCGATACGCAGCGTGCGTATCGTTTTTCAATCAGACATCGAAACTCTTATAGCGTCAAGCGATATGGACGGACCATTAGGCGATACAGCAAAAGGTCTTATGGGAGAAATAAGGAAGGCAAGACGGCTCCAATTAAACGCGACTGTATCGTGTATCGTCACCCGATACACGCGATTTACCATACGGATACACTTGTGTGGAATAGAATTTATCATTTTTCTAAGCTGATTTGGTCGTTTTAGTATATGGCATTATGATATAATTCGAAAAAAGCGGATCCTTTTTGATGCCATTTGGAGGGTATTATTGGTGCTAATTCAATGTACAAAGAAACTGTTAACTGAGTTAAAAGTAAAACCAGAACCAGGACCAGCTACGGAGGAAAAACCGTTGTTTTCTTGGCATGCAAATATCATAAAATTGGGCAGGAAAAAAACACTTGTACTGACTAATGACAGCAATCGCTATGCTATTGTTATATATGGTTTAAAAGCAAAGGATTTTAAACGAATAGGTGTGGTGATTCAAGAAGCAATTCGTGAAACATTTCGTGAAGAGCATATAAAAGATGATGTGATAGAGGCATACATTTCTCAGTCTAAGGAGATCACATTCTCCACGACAAAAAATCGGACGTGCGTTGCCAGATTGAATAAGGCTTGTGAAAATACATATTTTTATAATGGAGAGTTAAATGAAGAGGCTCTTTTTCAACCTCCTGCAAGTAAAAACATTAGCCGGTTAATTGTCGGTATTGGGAAAAATGAGTATACGCGCCCGAACGAAGATTTATATCGTGATTTAGAAGAGTGGAAAGGCAATCCTATTTTTAATGAGGAAGGCGTTATTCTTAAAATAACGTTGGATCTTGAAAATCATAACATTTGGCGCAGAATCGTTGTGCCGAAGCATATGACGTTTACGGAATTACATCAAACGATACAAAGTGCTTTTAACTGGCAAGGGTACCATCTGCATGCGTTTGCTATTTTTGCAAGTAAACCGATGTCCATTTCTGTAAAACAGCAGGCAAAGGAGCGAAAGCCGATTGTTAACCTAGTTAGCAATGAAGAAGCTTTAAGTTATGACGCTGGCGTACCGATGAAAATGGAAACTGGGATAAAGTTGTCAGAATACCTTCCTGCCGAAATTACCTACCAATATGATTTCGGTGATGACTGGCAGCACCATATCGTTGTTGAACAAATGGTGGATGACTATGATGTGAATTATCCCATCTGTCTTGCCGGCGAGGGAAATGCGCCACCTGAAGATGTTGGTGGAGAACCAGGGTACGACGAATTTCTAGCTTGTATCAAAAGTCAAACCCATCCCGAGCATTCCCATATGAGAAGCTGGGGGATCAGTCAAGGGTACAAAGAATTTAATATGGACATGCTGAATAGATGGCTCAAGAGTTTATAAGAGAGACGCAGGGACGGTTCTCTGCTTCCTTTTCACTGCTTGAGTAATAATTCATTCCGCTTGGTTTATTGAAAAAACAACAAAATAACAAGTGGCGAGGCGTGAAGGATTATCCTTCACGCCTCTTGCATTCTTATATACTAAATCAAATATATTTTACCATTGAACAAATACATACGAATGCCAATGATCCTGCCAATTATTCTTCTGTTGTATCCGAACTATTAACCATGATACTGGCTACCTGTATTAACCGATTGTAGAAAGCCATTCCTGCTGGCGTATCATAGAGACCTATTTCCACAAAAGCACCTTTCATACAATTGAGCCAGCATTCCGCTCTTTTTGGTGTTATTTCAAAGGGGAGATGTCGGTTTTTCATGGCAGGAGGTCCAAACTCCTGACTGTATACAGCGGACCCACCTAAAAATTGAGGCAAAAACATACGCTGCTTATTTTTAATCTCTTCGATGTCACCTTCAAACAAGGGTCTTAGCTCCTCATCTTCATATACGCGAGGATAGAAAGCATCCACAAGCTTATCGATCGTTTCTTGTCCACCAATTTCAACATAAAGAGTATTTAAGTTTGACCTTATTTTCCCACCCGCCTTCATTTTCCTTTCATTATAATAGCAAAACAAAAGGTATGCTGTGACACATGTCACACCCATTGGAAACGTAGGGACGGTTCTCTGCTTCATTTGACTGTAGGATAAGGGGTTTGGCTTGGTAGAGTTAATGTGCTGTTGTTAAAAGAATACAAGATTGCCTTTTATAGAAATGCTCATAACCAAACTAAGCACCAGGAATGAAGTAGAGCACTTCACGCCTGGTGCTTTTGTATGTATTGTTTTATCAATTGTGAAGTGACAGATGATAGTTCGAGACGAAGCGAACTAAGGGATTGAAGTGGATCGCTTAAGCGGGACTGATAGATACAAGACGAATCGTCGTTATCAAGCCTCTATCACCGATGAGTCACTAGATTATGTGGTGATTGCTCCGCGCACGAATTACCCTGATACGTTAGCTGGGGGGGTGTTAAACAAACGTTTAAACGGAACGACGCTTCTTGTAACTCCTCAAGAAGGTATTATAAAATGATGTAACAATGGAAACTCAGAATATTAAAACCAAATGTAAAAGCCCTTATCATCGGTGGAAGTGTCGCTGTTCCAGGAAGAGTGGAATGTAAAAACAGGAGGAGTTTAGTCCGGTATGAATGTTTTTTCCTAGCAGGATGACTGCTTTCACACACGTCGGAGAGGGAAAAAATTTAATTAATTTTCAACAAGTTTTGATAAAAGATTGAAGGTTAGTTGCGTGCAGTAATTTACAAAGGGACATCACTTCTGATTTTTAACGGAATCTAATATCATCGCTGTAGTTGTGGTTAGATTGTTAGGCAAAGAATGTAAGTCGTAAAATTTAGCTTCATTTATCTCTGAACTATCGACACGGAGGTTACATTCATAATAAACATCAGATACATAGATGGCAATAACACTGTAAACCTTATCGCCATTAGGATACTCATGATAAAACTCTTTCCCAGAATAGATATGAGAAAAAGAAAGTGTATCAATTTTCATGCCTATTTCTTCATGCAGTTCTCTATGGATCGTTTGCTCAAACGTTTCGCCTAATTCCATATACCCGCCAGGAAGCCCCCAGTTGTTTGTATCCATTCTATGAACCAATAAAATATTCTCGTTTGTATCCTTAAGAATTACCCCCGCGGAATTCAAAATAACGGGCATATTGCCTATAAGTTCTCGAATACTTTCTATGTAGCCCATAGCCAACCTCCTCTCACGATTTCTAAAATTCGTATATTATGATCATCTGATATCTAATATAAACATGGGTTGTTGTTTGAGCTTAGCGGGATTGACGTCTTTTTCTTGAAAGAACGAGTAATTTAGTTACTCGAATGAAGCACAGAACCGTCCCTTTGTTTCCCTTTGTTTCCCCTTGTTTGTTTGCTATACTATTAAAAAATGGTTCCAACTGAAATGAGGCTTTATCTTGACTGAAATCTTGCTTTTGAACTTTTTCTTTTTGCTTTTTCCTGCCATGTTGTATGTTATTTTCTTTGAACATCGACTAAATAGTAATAATAACAACCTGTTTATTTTACTAGTATCATCTTGTTCGATCGTTCTATGTATGACTTATCCTATCCAATTGGAACTTGGATTCATCTATGATTTGCGCTATATTCCTTTTATTATCGCAGCGCTTTTCGGTGGCTTTAAAATTGCCTTACCATTATACGCTGTTTTAAACGTCTATCGATTTATAATTGGTGGAGAAGGAATATTACTTTCCTTTTTATTCTCAACGATCGTACTTGTGGCCGTGTGTTTATTGAGCAGATACTTCTTAAAACAAAACGGGAGAGACCGACTAAAAATAGCAGCTCTTGCCTCTATTGGAACGATGTCCTGTTATCTCTTGATTCTAGCAGGTTTTTACGAAACGATAACGCCTGAATTCTGGCTTATGGCGGTCAATGTCCTTGTGATTCATGTTGGGGGAATGATTGCTGTGATGGCTTTCATTGAGAAAACGATTACTAATATTAAAACACGTGAAAAGTTCTTGGAATCTGAAAAACTTCATATCATCAGTGAATTGTCAGCGAGTGTTTCTCATGAAATTAGAAACCCACTCACCGTTACTAGCGGGTTTCTTCAACTTTTATATCAATCAAAAGGTATAACGAAGGATGATAAGCGGTATGTAGACCTTGCATTACAAGAGACAAAGCGGGCAGAAGAGATTGTGACTGATTTTCTTTCGCTTGCTAAACCGCAGGCGGAACATATGGTTCATTCGAACTTAAAGGAAGAATTCGAATATGTGAATAAGATTATGCAGTCCTATGCCAACCTTCATCAAGTAGAGTTGGACTATCATTTTGACAACACTTTAATAAAAAAGTATGACAAAAATCAGCTTCAGCAATGTTTAGTCAATCTATATAAAAACGGAATTGAATCGATGAAAGATCAGAACGGAACTCTTTTCATCGATGTCGGGGAACATAAAGGCAAGATCAGTATTAAAATTACAGATACCGGAGTTGGCATGACAAAAGAAGAAATGGCGGACATTGGCAAGCCCTATTACTCCACGAAAAAAGAAGGGACAGGCCTCGGTATGGTCATGGTCTATTCCACCATCAGCAAGCTGGGCGGTTCCATAAATATAAAAACCACCAAAGGAAAAGGCACCACCTTCCACCTCACCATCCCCGCCTAGGGAAACAAGG
>NZ_JBIMEV010000065.1:0-23608 GCF_051262595.1 Salipaludibacillus sp. CF4.18 | reverse complement strand
TTGTATTGAATTAATAAGGCGCCCCTTCTTATCAACCGCTAGTAGTAAATTGCTCCTCTTCAGTGGATCCTTTCAATGCTGTAGTTGATGATGTTCCTCCAGAAACAATGGTCGAAACCGAATCGAAGTAACCGGTTCCGACTTCTCGTTGATGTTTTGTTGCAGAGTAACCATCTTTTTCAATACTGAATTCAGCCTGTTGAAGATTAGAATAAGCTGTCATTCCAGTTTCTTTATACCCTTTTGCTAATTCGAACATACTGTGATTTAATGCATGAAAACCTGCAAGCGTTACAAACTGAAACTTATAACCCATCTTACCTAATTCTTTTTGGTAACTGGCGATGGTTTCATCATCTAATTTTTTCTTCCAATTAAACGAAGGTGAACAATTATAAGCAAGTAGTTTACCAGGAAATTTTTCGTGAATCGCATCGGCAAATTGTTTTGCTTCCGTTAAATTAGGCTCTGACGTTTCGCACCAAATCATATCTGCATAAGGTGCATAGGCTAGACCTCGACTAATCGCTTGATCTATTCCGGCTTTCGTTCTATAAAATCCTTCAGGTGTTCTCTTTCCTTCAATAAAATCATGATCATATTCATCGACATCACTTGTAATTAAATTTGCTGCATTTGCATCAGTTCGGGCAATAATAATGGTTGGAACGCCAGATACATCCGCTGCTAAACGAGCAGAAATTAAATTCTTAACGGCTTGTTGCGTTGGTAATAAAACTTTGCCACCCAGATGACCGCACTTTTTCTCGGAAGACAATTGATCTTCAAAGTGAACGGCAGCAGCTCCTGCTTCAATCATACCTTTCATTAATTCAAATACATTTAATTGGCCACCAAATCCAGCTTCAGCATCCGCTACAATCGGGGCAAACCAATCTCTCTTAGCACCTCCTTCATTATGCTCAATTTGATCTGCACGCTGAAGTGCTTGATTAATACGCTTTACGACATGTGGAACGCTGTTAGCGGGATACAAGCTTTGATCGGGATACATCTGTCCAGAAATATTTGCATCTGCGGCAACTTGCCATCCGCTTAAGTAGATTGCTTTTAGCCCTGCTTTTACTTGTTGAACAGCTTGGTTACCAGTTAAAGCCCCTAACGCCGGAACATAGTCTTCTTCATTAATAAGCTCCCACAATTTCTCGGCTCCTCTTCTAGCTAGTGTATGTTCAATCTGTACCGACCCTTGGAGTTGAAACACGTCTTTCGTTGAATAAGGCCTAACAATGCCTTTGAATCGTTCCGTATTCCATTCTTTCGCCATCTGTTCCAGTTGATTGGTTTTAGTCATATTAGACTCTCTCCTTTTTCATAATTAATTTTTTATAGGCTGGAATGGTAAGAAATTCAACAAAGTCTTCCTTTTCAACCATTTCCATCAATAACTGTTTGGCTTGATTAAAACGGCCCGATTGCATGTTTTTATCCCCAAATAATTCTTCCAACTTTATCAGCTCTTCTTCTACTAATTTTTGCACATAAGAGACAGTAATTTTTTCACCGGAGTTCAGTTTCCCTTTTGGATGGTGAACCCATTGCCATAATTGAGTCCGTGATATCTCTGCAGTAGCAACATCTTCCATTAAATGAAAGATTGGTACAGCTCCTTGCCCCCTAAGCCAAGCTTCCATGTATTGAATCGAGACAGTTATATTTAAGCGAACTCCGTTTTCAGTAATGTTTCCTTTAGGAATTCCAAGTAAATCTTTCTCTGTGATTTGGTAATCATCTCTTAGTCTAGTTATTTGATTTGCGTGAGGCATATGCTTGTTAAAGACTTCAAGTGCGACAGGAACTAGCCCGGGATGAGCCACCCATGTGCCATCATGACCATCTTTCACTTCTCTTTCTTTATCTTCCTGCACCTTTTTCATCGCAAGATTATTTTTCTCTTGATCCGCTTTTACCGGAATTTGCGCGGCCATCCCCCCGATGGCTTGAGCGCCCCTCTTGTGGCAAGTTTGGATAACATAAAGTGTATACGCTCTCATGAAATTAGTGGTCATTGTTACTTCGGAGCGATCTGGTAAAATAAAAGCTTTATGATTTCGTAAGCGCTTAATATAACTAAAAATATAATCCCATCGTCCACAATTTAAGCCAGCGCTATGATCTCGAAGTTCATACAATATTTCATCTGCTTCAAATGAAGCCGTAAGTGTTTCGATGAGAACAGTTGCTTTTATCGTACCGTGAATGAGACCTAATTCTTTTTCTGCAAAAGTAAATACATTGTTCCATAGTCTAGCTTCCTTATATCCTTCAAGTTTTGGCAGATAAAAATAAGGGCCAGAGCCTCTGTTTATTAGTTCTTTTGCATTAAAAAAGAGATATAGACCAAAATCAAACAGTGACGCTGATATGGCTTCATTTCCGATATAAACATGTTCTTCTTTTAAGTGCCATCCCCTTGGTCGAACAAATAATGTCGCAACCTCCTGTTGCAGGGTATATTCTTTTCCATTATCAGCTGTGAAATCAATGTCCCTGCGAATGGCATCATACATATTCCGTTGACCTTGCAGTGTGTTCTGCCAAGATGGGGAATTCGCATCTTCGAAATCAGCCATAAATACTTTTGCCCCAGAATTCAACGCGTTGATAACCATTTTCCGCTGACTGGTGGGTCCAGTAATTTCTACTCTCCGATCTTCAATGTCAGCAGGAATAGAAGCAATTTTCCACTCATTGTCTCGAACGTACTTCGTATCTGCTAAATAATGTGGAAGGAGTCCTCCATCAATTTCTTCTTGACGGTCTATTCGCTCTTTTAGTATTTGTTTTCGATCTTCCTCGAATTTTACATGTAATTTCAATAGAAAATCAGATGCTTTTTCGTTAAAAAGAAAAGTACAATCCTTATCAACGGTTTGGTTAATGTCTAGTTTTTTCATAAACAAGAGCTCCTCCTTTTTTTTATAAAAGATGAAAATTACTTCTACATCTCTCCTCTCTCTACAACTGTTATGATACAGATTGTAATATGTTTATTATTATATAACACAGAACTAAGATTGCAACCATTTTTTCTGTAAATTTTTCCATCTTAGCAACGAAAAAAAGTCAAAGCCTGATTTACCAGACTTTGACTATTAAAAATTCACAATCTTTTTTATTGATTCATTTATACCAATTAGGTAGAAACTTCAAGAAGCGTCAGCGATCAAGCACTTCCCGCTCTAATTAAATAGAGATGTTATTTCCTTAAATACTTTCTAATTTTGTGCGACTGCCTCTGCCACCCGGTTCTGCAGGAGTAACCATGATTTTTCTAGGTAATCGCTCTTTGAGTTCCGGTACATGACTAATAACACCTACTGATAATTGATTTGTATGCAACTGTTCTAGTGCAGTTATGACTGTTTCTAAAAGTTCAGGATCGAGTGTTCCAAATCCTTCATCCAAGAAGAAAAATTCTAACGCATGCTCTCCGTTTAACTGAATGGAAGCGGACAGTGATAATGCTAATGCTAAAGAGGTAAGGAATGTTTCTCCGCCAGATAATGTCGTGACAGGTCTTTTCACGCCACCATTATGATCATCCCGCATAATAAAGCCGCCACTGGAATCGACTTCAATCGCATAACGTCCTCTCGTTAAAGCGCGTAATTTTTCAGAAGCAAGGCGACTAACCTGTACTAATTGCTCTTCTGCAATAAACTCGACGAACTCTTTTCCACGAAAAACTTTGTCTAATTTCGACAGCTGAGCAAATAGACCTTCTAATTCTATTCGCTTTTCCTCTAAGTGATCATAACGTTCTCTTTTCTTTTCAATTTCTTCTAAATAATGACTTGCAGCTCCAAATGCTGTTCTCATATTCTCAATTTCTTGCTTTGCTTGTACAAATATTGTTTTTTTCTCTTCGTACATATCTGACGTAATGTGCTTTCCTTGTAGCTTATCTTCCACTTGTTTTTTACTGAACGTAACATCACGCAGCTTATTTTCATAGTCAGATACGTTTTGTTCCCAGCTATTTATTGTTTCCAGGTTCTTAATTTTTTCATTAACGAGAGACATATCATTAAATGAGGATGATTCCTTTTGTAAATTCCAACGCTGTAATGCTCGTTCATTTCTTGATATAGCCTCTGTTTTAGAATGAGAACAGTCAGCCAAGTAACGCTCAGATGTATTAACTTGTCCTTCTGATTTCTCTTTTTCACTTTTCGTTTTTTCGACAGTGGTTTGTAATTTTTCCAGCTTAGCTTTATTTGCTTCGATTAATGTATCGATATTTTCTCCGTTTGTTTCATTTGTTATATCTTTGTTCATATCATTAATGATCGTTATCTTCTCGTTTAACTCAGCTTCTTTCTTTGAAATATCGACGATGAGCTCTTGAATCTTTCCTGCTACGTTATCTAGCTGAGTTTGAATTTTTTCAATATATGGAACGCTTTTCTCAATTCTTATTCGCAGTTTATCAGAATCGTGTTCGTTTTTTTGCATACGTGAAACTATTTCATCAATACTGGAATAAGGATGTTCGGGAAATTTGGTTTTCCATTCCGTTAATTGAGTGTTATGGGTTTGTTGTGCTTTTTCAAGTTCATCCATTATCTCTTTCAGACGGTCTTTCGCTTGTTTAACATGTATGTTCGATTCATTCCATTTATTTTCAAGTTTGGTCCATGAATGATTCTGCTGTTCCCATTGCTGAATCACTCGAGATATTGCTTCATCTTCTTTTTGCCATTGATTTGACCACTTCTCCAAAGAGTCAGTAAACTCAGCCTTCCGTACAGAAGGAAGTGGAGTAACTTGACTATCAAGCAGAGTTTCAGTACTTGCAGCAACTTCTGGGGTAATTGGAGATTGACGTGCTTCTTTATCTAGTCTCCAACCCGCTTCTCCAAGCATTTTTTCCAAGTTTCCTAGTTCAGCTTCGAATTTTAGGAGTTCTTCTTTACGGATAAAGTCTTCCCTTATTTGATTTTTTACTTGACCAGTATCGTGCTCATAAAAATGCTCCGTAGATCCACAAACGGGACAATGCTCTCCTTCTGTAAGTGCTTGTCTCATTTCTTGTACGGCTACTTTTAATTGATTTTCTTGTTGAAGCTCTTTTTGATCTTGAATATCATGAATGGCAGATTGTAAGAGCTGTTTCTTTTCTAACACAATATTGTACCAATGCATCATTTGCTGAAATCGTTCATGTAAGGCTTCACTTGCAGTTGTTTGCTGCGCTTCGACTTCATGTATAGCAGTTACAGCCTTGTCTATTTCCTTCTGTTGTTTCGTAACTTGTGTTGTTAATTCCTTGATACGACGCTCTGTTTCATGTAGGGTGTACTTTTGCTCATTGGCTTTATTTAACAGCTGTTTTTCTTCTGAGTCCCATTGAAGCAATTTAAGTTCTTCTTTTAAATCCTGTTGTGCTTCTTCATATTTTTTTCGTGTTTCTATTGCCTCTTTTTGCTCTAGCTCTAACTCTTTCAACGTTTTATTCAAATCTTTTATCGTCGATTGAAGTTTACTTACCTCTGTGGTTCGATGTTTTAAGTCTTCTACTTTTATTTTAAGAGACTCAAAGCGATCAAGTTTCATTTTAAGTGGAAGTTCATGTGTCTGATTTTCTATAGACGCTTTTTCAAACGACTTCTTCGCTATTTCCGACTTTTCGTGAAGAATATGAACTTCTTTTTTCGCCTCCGCTTCTTTCTTCTCCCAGGCATGGATTTCTTGTTGGCTTTCTTCTACTTCTTGTACGTAAGGAAATAAGATATTCGCTTCTTTTGCTCGAACGATTTCCTGTTTTAATTTAGTGAAATGACTTTTCTGCTTATCAAGTTCATTTAATTCTTTTTCCACAGACTGGAGTTGTGCTATCCATTCTGTGAGTTGTTTTGATTCTTCATACTCTTTTTGATAGATATCTAGTTTTTCTTCTTGCTTTTTTATCTCCTCTTTCAAAGATACTACTTTGTTTTTCGCAACTTCCAGTGATTCATTAGATGCATCACCAAGTCCAAGTTGTTCTTTTTCAATCAGTTCTTTATCGTGTTTGGTTGCGGTCAAACGCTGACGAAGCTTTTGATTTAATTGATCACCGTATCTTTCAAGATGAAATAACCGCTGCAACATTTGACGCCGTTCTGTTCCTTTTAGAGACAAAAACTCTGAAAACTTCCCTTGAGGTAAGACAACTGCCCTGGTGAAGTCATCAATAGAAAGCCCTAACAATGCCTCTACTTCTCTAGTAACATCACCAGCTTTATCTGCTACTACGATAGATTCGGATGTTATATTAATAAATCTTGCTGTGGCTTGTCTCAACCCGTCATCTTTTACACGTTTAAATGTACGTTCTACCTTATAACGCCCTTCACCTAATGAAAAAGTAAAAGAAACTGCCAATTGATCTTCGGCATGATTTAAGATTCCTTGTGTATTACTAGGAGCCCGTTCGACTTTTCCATACAAGGACAGAGTCATGGCATCTAATATCGATGATTTTCCACTGCCGGTTGGTCCGAAAATACCGAAGACCCCTCCTTCACACAACGATGCAAAATCGATCACTTGTTTTTCACGAAAACTATGCAACCCTTGTAATGTTAATTCGATAGGCTTCATGAAGAACCACCTTCCTCTTCCTCGTTAACGATGTCTAAAAACAGTCGCGTCAATTCCTGATCCGGAGTAGCTCCACCTGTTTGACGTTGATAAAACTGATTAAATAACTCATCGATTGCTACATGTTTTCTTTCTGGAAGCGTTTCGGATTGATTCTCCGGGAAAATCGGGCGTATCGTTAACAAATGAGGGTAGGCTTTTTTAATTTTATGGATTTCATTCATGGAAGGTGTGTCATCCACATGAATATCTAACTCGATCCATGCATGATTATCTTTTTTTTCATCGATCCAGCTGTGTACCTGGGCTAACCCTTCGGTGGCTTTCCACCTGACTAATGGACGTCCAGATCGCAAGTAAACATCTTTCACATCTGCTACTTTACCAGCTTTGATATCTACGACGGACACTGATTTTGCATAACCTGCCTCAGAAAAACTGAAAGCTAAAGGTGATCCTGAATACCTGGCCCTTGCAGGGGAGTTTTTAATATCTTGAGGACGGTGGAGGTGCCCTAGTGCTGTGTACTGTACATTAGCAGGAAGCTGCGTTGCTCGAACGGTATATGCTCCACCAACTTCAATTGGTCGTTCGGATTCCGTACTGGAACCACCAGCAACAAATAAATGACTCATAGCTATTCGAATCTCTTTGTCAGTAAAAGACTCGGTTAAAATGTTAAAAATATCTGTTACTTTTTCATCATAAGCTTCCCGAAGCTGTAACTCATCATTTGATTCAGTAAAACTTTCTTTTAAGCGTGATTCTGATGGATAAGGCAGTCCAGCTACTGCTAGAGGCTCTTTACACCCATCGATAGAAATACGCAAAGGTTCCATCGTAGGATAACCTTGAATATAGATACGATGCTTCTTCAAAACAGTTCTCGCGGCTGCTAGCCTTTCTGGATGATCATGATTGCCGGAAATAATAATAACTGGACGTTTCCCATAATCCGAGAGGCGGGCCATACTTTCATAAAATAACTCTTCCCCTTTGGCTGGCGGATTTACGGAATCAAAGACGTCTCCTGCCATAAGAACAGCATCAATGTTTTCTTCGTTACATATTTCAACTAGTTCCTCAAAGAAGTCTTCATGTTCTTCAAGACGGTCTCTGCCTTCTATCGTTCTGCCGATATGCCAATCGGCGGTGTGTAATAATCTCATGAATTCAGCCCCGTTTCCTCTACATCTTTACTAAATAATTTCCGTCAAAAAAGTACAGATATCGTTCTTCAATTGCTTCGTGCCAGCTATCTGTCAATGCCTGACTGTATAAATCGACTTGATAGTGATATAAATCCTTGAAATAATTTAAAATTTCTTCTTCCGTTTTATCAGCAAACTTGCCTGTAATTGTGTCTGTTTTATAATCCAGTAAAACTAGTTTTCCCTCTTCATTGCGGAACACACAATCGATCATTCCTTGTACAAATACTGTTTCATCCTGTTGCTGTGACCAAGTTGAGTACGCTTGAGAGGCAGGGATAAGGTAACTGAAAGGTATTTCACGCCATACGTTTTTAGCAGCGATTAGCTGCTTGCCTAACGCATTCTGGAAAAATTGATGAAGGTGTTCCAGATTAATTTGTTCGGATTCTTCTAATGTAATTATCTCTTTTGTAACTAGACGCAAAAGTTGACGTTCAAGAGATTCCAGCGAATGTTCTTCTACAAGAGAAACGTGTTGCATCATCGTGTGCATCAATGTGCCTTTTTCCGCAGGTCTAAACGAATTTTTTTGTAAAAACTTTGGTCTATCGGCGAATTTTGACTGAAAGCTTGTCGCCATTAGATCATCACTGTAGTCATCTTGCATGGCTCTTTTTAATTCACTAACCGATTGTTTTGCACGATGAGTGACTGAATCTTGTCTTGGATAAGACCATTCTAAATGATGTAAGACTTTGTTTCTTGAACTAGATTCGAGATTAACTGTTTCGTGTGTCAAAAGTTGTTGTTCAATTTCCTGATCAACCTCTGAATAAACCGAGGCTTCCACTTGAAGCTCTGCCTTTTCTAAAATATCTACTAGCCACGAGGAAGGATCTTCGCTGACTTGGGTGGCTCTGCCTTCAGTATCTATCTCATGATTTTCTAACAAAGGTACGGCATCATGATGACGTAACACAGATGGCGCGATCCAATCCAAAAAACTTCTCGCTTTTTCTCTTTGAATGTTAGGAAGTAACCAGGATGGATTGTCTATATTCTCGGTCCATTTTTCTAATGATTTATCAACATCTTTTAAAGTTCCAACGAGATAAAGTTTTTCCTTGGCACGTGTTAGTGCTACATAAAGTACCCGCATTTCTTCCGCTAATGATTCAGACCTGATTTTATTTTTTATCACTTGTTGGGGAATGGTCGGATAGGCAAGTCGGAGTTCCGGATCTATCCGTTTTGAGCCCAATCCAAGCTCTTTATGAAGCAAATAGTCACCTCGTAAATCTTGCTGATTAAACATTTTATTCGTACCTGCCATGAAAACAACCGGGAACTCAAGCCCTTTGCTTTTATGGATCGTCATAATTCGTATAACATCTTCTTGTTCGCTTAAGGCTCTTGCTGTTCCTAAGTCATCACCTCTGTCCTGCATTCTTTCCACAAAACGCAAGAACCGGAACAGGCCGCGGAAAGAAGTAGATTCATACGACCGTGAGCGGTCATATAATGCTCGAAGATTCGCTCGTCTTTGCTTTCCGGCTGGCATCCCTCCGACATAATCATAGAAACCGGTTTCTCGAAATAATTGCCAAATCAATTCGGATAAGGATCCCGATCTAGCCTTTTTACGCCATTGAGTGAGCTGTTCGATAAAGCTAGCGCAACGGTTTCTGATTGATTCATCTTGATTTTCAGTCGTTCCAGCTAGTTTCAATGCATCATAAAAGCGAGCTTGTTTATCTAAAATACGGATTTTAGCGAGTTCTTCTTCTGTGAAATTGAGAATCGGCGAGCGTAATACAGAAGCTAGCGGGATATCTTGATACGGATTATCGATAATCTTGAGTAAAGAAACCATGATCTTCACTTCGATCGCTTCAAAATATCCTGTTGATAATTCTGCATATACAGGAATTCCAGCAGTTTTACACTCCTCCATAATTGTGTCAGCCCAAGGCATTGATCTCATTAAGATGACAATATCCCTGTAACGAATTGGACGAGACTGCTTTGTTGCTTTATCCATGACCGGATACTTAGATTGGATCAGTTGTTTGATCTCTTGAATCATCGCACGCGCCTCTAATTGAGACGTCTCCAACTCTTCTTCCATATCAAGTACAGGTTCTTCTGACTCCTCCTCAGAATGTTGCGTCAGTTTGTCCCCCTTGTTAACGAGCATTAATCTAGTTTCTAAGTTAGCCTGGTCAGGGTAAGATGTATTTCCGAGTTTTAGTTCTGCTACGTCATTATAAGTGATTTCTCCAACTTCCTCATCCATGATTTGTCTGAAAATAAAGTTTGTTGCATCCAACACTTGCGATCGGCTTCGGAAATTTTTCGCCAAATCAATTCGGAGACCATCCTTATCACCATCTAAATCAAACAACTTATATTTATTCATAAACAATGTAGGTTCTGCCAATCTAAAGCGATAAATAGATTGTTTAACATCACCTACCATAAATAGATTTTTCCCGTTTGACAATAAAGTAAGTATCGTTTCTTGAACGAGGTTTGTATCCTGGTATTCATCTACCATAATTTCATTAAAATGATAGATATATTCTTCGGCTGCTTTTGAAGGAACAGGTCGATGGAGACTTGATTTTTCTTGATCAATCAAAACCTCTAAGCATAAGTGTTCTAGGTCACTGAAGTCCAAGACGCCTTTATCTCGTTTTTCAAAGAGATACCTCGCAGAAAAATCTTTCACTAAGGTAGTCAATTTTTCGATACTAGGAGCCATTTCGTTTAAATCAGCTAAAAGTACTTCAGGGGAGTATTGAAAATAGGCTCTTTTATTAGTTTTCAAAATATCCTTTGCTTGATCGCGAAGTGCTTTTGTCTTTTCCTTTAATTGATCATCCACAAGGTCTTTCTTTGTAATGCGTGGAATTGTTGGAAAAGAGATCACGGAAAATGCTTGAAACATCTCCTCCCACGTCTTCGCGCTTAAAATTGTTTGGATTTGTGTATATTCGGTCTCCAGTGTTTCTGCATATTTTGCGGGTCCATCAGGCTCTCGTGTCATTTCCAGTCCTTGTTGAATTAGGTCTTTTGCACTCTCTAATTGACTACGTACATTCTCTAATGTCGAGGATGCCCATGAAAGTTGTTCAATAGAAGTAATTCCTTCTAGTTTAAAGGTCGAAACGAGATCATCCAGCCATTGAAAAGGCTGAGGATTTGACCTTGAGAAATCAAATAAATGCATCACAAGGCTCCGCAATTTATCATCTGTTCGGTCACCACTATATTGATCGACGAGTGTGAAAAAAGATTGGTTATCTTCTGCCCCGTATTCTTCTTCAAAAAGATCTTCCAAAATTTCTTCGCGAATTAATTGGCCTTCTGTTTGATCAAGTATACGAAAACTCGGATCAATATCCACGTCATAATAAAACTTTCGCACTACGTTCATGCAGAAAGAATGTAACGTAGAAATATTGGCGCGATGAAGAAGAGAGAGCTGTCTTCTTAAATGTAAGGATCTTGGATCGTCATGAATTTGTTTCTCAATCGCTTCTCCTATACGATGTCTCATTTCTGCAGCAGCAGCATTTGTAAAGGTAACAATGAGTAGTTTGTCAACATCTGTCGGGTTCTCAACATCGACAATTTTGCGGATGATTCTTTCTACCAACACGGCTGTTTTACCACTTCCTGCTGCTGCTGCAACGAGGATGTTATTCCCCTCTGCAGCGATTGCCTTCCATTGATCATCCGTCCAGGATACGTTATTCGGTTTCGATTCTATATTCATTAACGTTTCCTCCTTTATCACGGATTGATTCCAGAATTTCATCATTCGATTGATCCGTTAAATGACGATAGTTATTCGTTTCTATCGTTGGATCAAACTGACAAAACGATTTATAAGAACAAAATGTACAGGGAATCTTTTGTTTCTTTTTATAAGGCTTCAAATCTATATCGCCACGAAGAATCGATTCTCCTACTTTTTTCACGTGATTTCTTAGATACGACCGTAAGACGTCATAATCTGTTTGCGAGATTACTTTTGAATTCGAATATGGTTGTCCATCTTTTTTCAAACCAACAGGAAGCATGGATGATCTTCCGGTCTCTAAACTTAAATCCATCTGTTTAATGGCACTTAATGAGGAAGAAATTAGACCCTTCATTTTGAATCGTTTTAAAATTTCTTCTTCGATATCTTCAATGGATAGCTTTTCTTCTGCTTGAATCATTGGATTATGCACATGGAAATACAGCACACCAGCTGGAGTCACTTCCGTACCAAGCCACTCTGCCGCAAAGCTCACAACGACGTCTAAATAGATGAGCATTTGCAGGGCTAGTCCATGGTAAACATCGTCAAGTTTTATATCTTTCGAACTGGACTTATAATCTAGTATGCGAACATAAACGCCTTCTTCGTCTTCAGCCCTGTCCACTCTATCAATTCGACCTATTAATTCTACTTTATGGCCGTTTTCAATTTCAAAGGTGAGAGGTGGTAATTGCTGATTTGGTCCGAATCCGACCTCTAAACCAGCAGGGGAAAATCCTGTTAATTTGGCTTGATCAGATAGAACAGTCGATGCCCTTGCGACCACTTCTTCCAGTTTTTGTTGGATATATTTAAATCGGTTAGAACTCAACAATATTTCTCGTTGAATTTTAGGAGCCAGCTGTTCAACAATGGTTTTGGAAAGGCTTTTCCCTTCGTCTTTCGTTAAATGGGAAAAGTCTCTTCCATCTTGCCTTAAGCTTTCCGCCATTTCTTTTAGCGTAGCATGAAACAGGGTCCCAATATCAGGAGCCTCAAGCTTAAACGTTTCTCTCTCCCTAAGTTTCAGTCCGTAATTAGCAAATTGTGAAAAAGGACAGGCATTGTATTGCTCAAGCCTGGATACACTTGTTTTTAATTCTGTTCCATATAATTCTTCAGATAGTGAAAGAGGCAATGAAGACGGCTTATTTTCATAGCTTAAACTGCCAAACACATTTTTTGTTTTTTCTTGCCATTGTTCTTGTGACATAAACCAATTGTACGTATCCCACCAAATTTCAGACACATGATAGCCGCGTCTCCATGCTTGCATCTGATTTGTTAAATGAGACAACGTTCGTTCAGGATTCGTTACAAAATCAACCTCTTTGTCTGTCTGAACATCGGCAGGTCCTTCCAATGCGACTTCTACTTTCAATCCCGGGAAAACTTCTTGAATTTGGTTAAGCATCATCGAGGGCTGCAAACTTTTTCCCTCTTCATCCGCCAAAGGATAGCTCATGTAAAGTTTTTCAGAGGCCAAGGATTGCGACATGTATAAGACAAAGGATTCATTTAAAAGCTGTCGCTGAGCACCAGGTGCCAATTGCAATCCTTGTTTTTCTAAAAATGTACGTTCTTCTTCGGACACCATGCTGTCTTCATTTGGTTTTGCAGGAATTACCCCATCGTTCATGCCGATGATAAATGCCGCCCGAACATCTGAAATCCGAGAGGTTTCCATATTAGCTATCACGACTTGATCGATCGCCGGTGGAATGATCGCAAACTTCATACTTTCGATGCCAGTATCGACCATTTGCATAAATAACTTGAAACTGACTTTTTCGTTGCCACTTATTTCTACCATTTGATCGAGCAAATCAATGATTTCCTTCCACATTTGATCATGCTCACGTGCTTCTCTTAATCGATGGTTTTCCATGGCATCTTTGCTTAATTGTTCTATTTTATCGGTTACTTTTATTTCCTCCAGCAATTCAAATAGTGCTTTAGCATAATCAAAAACCGTAGATGAATTTTTCGCAGCTTTTTGAAAATCTATTATTGGTGACAGTAGTTGTTTACGAACAAGATTTATTTCTTCTTCAAATATTTTTTCGTTATCCGTTTTATCCCCTTCATAGTCAGTGGTTGTGGCAAAACGTTGGTATGTCCATTCCTCAGACCCATACCACTTTTTACCTTTGATACCATATGAGAGAACATAATTTTCTAATTGATCCACCTTTTCTCTCATATGCTCGTCCTCAATTGGAAATAGCATTTCTGTTTTTAATGCACGAAAAACAGCGTCGTATTGCCAATGTCTTTCAATGATTTCAAGTGTTGAGCGAATAAATTCTATTAACGGATGGTTCAGTACGGAACGTTTTTGATCAGAAAAGAAAGGTATCCCTTCATCATGAAAGATCGTTTCAAAGTAATCATCGTACTCTCCTATATTTCTGACAAGAATAGCGATCTCTCGATAACGATAATTGTCATCCCGAACGAGGGAGATAATTTCTCTAGCTATTCTCTCAATCTCTGCACGCCGATGCACCGCACTAATCACTTGAATACCATCATGTTCTAAAATCGGATCAGCTGGCCTTTTTGCACCATTTGCTTCTAAATAAGAGAGAGCTGGCGAATCGAATCTTTTACTGTAATTCGAGATATACTGATGGGAGATTTTACAGTTATCGCATAAATTCTGTAATTGCTGGTACGTGCTTTGTGTCTCAAAAAATAAATCTAGTGGATGAATGAGTTCGTCTTGTTTTACTGCTTCATCCACCGTTAAGACAATGGTTACTTCTTCTATCTTGAGGAATATTTCATGTAATACATTTATTTCAATAGGTGTAAAACTATGAAAACCATCAATATAAACAACCGCATCTTGAAGAACGAGAGAATCTTTCAAGGAATCGGCTAGTAGTTGTAAATAGTCCTCTGATGCAATATATTTTTCTGATAAGGACTTTTCAACTTCGGATAAGATAATGTGAATATCATGCAACTTATCCTTTAATGTCCGCTCGGTTGGTGAATTTTGTTCTTCACTTTCAGCAAGCTTATTCATTTCTTCTCTAAGAGTGTCAGAGTCTATCTGGTACCGTTTAAATTCCGAAAGCATTTGTTCTAACTGATTGATAAATCCTGGACTGGAAAGTGCTTTTTGGAAAATAGTAAAATCCGGTTTCGCTCTTTCCACCACTTGCCGCAAAAGCATTTGTATTCCTGTTTGTTGAATATGGTAACGGGATATCCCGCCAACTTCCTGTAACACACGTAAGGCTAGTCGAGAAAAACTAAGGACTTGCGTTCTCGTCATCCCGTGACCTAATTTTTCGACTAGTTTCCTTTCGACTTGAAAGGTCATTTGATCCGGTACTATGTATATAATCGGTGGACCCGTTGGATCTTCTTGCATCTTCCTGACAATCTCATTTTGAACGTTCGTCGTTTTTCCTGATCCTGATCTCCCTAAAATAAAAGTTACAGCCATGCTCTCACCTCTTTACCGAGTATTTCGTCCAACCATATGTTCGTATCTCTATTGTATCGAAAAACATGCTTTTTACAATAGATATACCTTAATAATCACTGATTTGCTTGAGGTAAAATCATGGTATAATCGACAAGTATTAGTAATGCATCGGAGGAAGTCTTTATGGCAATAAAAAAAACAAATAAAAAAAGGTTTATCGGTAATCGAGTAATCAAAACAGGCATAGCGGTGTTTCTCACTTCTGCAATTTGTATCTATTTTGATTTACCCGTAATTTTTGCGGTGATCACAGCTATTGTTTCCATTGAGCCAACGACATCGGATTCCATTCGAAAAGGAATCATTCGTTTTCCGGCAAGTGCGATTGGTGCAGGATTAGCAACCACTTCTTATTATTTTTTGGGAGAAACAGCTTTGACCTATACTATCGCAGCTTTTTTAACGATTATTCTATGTCAAAAATTTAAACTGCAAGAAGGAACGCTTGTCGCTGCGTTAACTGCAGTAGCGATGATTCCGGAACTACATGATCATGTATTTATATCATTCTTACTGCGATTAGGAACAACAACGATTGGTCTCACTGTATCATCGTTAGTCAATGCTTTTATACTACCTGTTAACTATCTTTCTGAGATTCGTTCACGAAACAATCAACATGTATTGGAATTAAAAAAAGCGGTACAAGCTGAAATTCGAAATTTATTATTTGCCAAAAAAGAACGAAAAAGCATAAATGAAACATCTTCCTATGATGTATTACGGAATAAAGTATCGAGGACAGAATATTTAATCCGGTCGCAACGGAGAGAAATGAGATTTCATCGCTTCAAAATGGGAAATTATCGTCGTTTTCATTTGTATAAACAAACAACCAACTTTATCCAACGGGCTGTTCTGCACCTTGGTAACTTGCATTATTTATCTTCCACTTTACCGTTAACAAATTATGAGAAGGAACTTTTGGTGAGGGCTGACCGTATTGTAGGGACTACGTTAAAGGATACGGAAGCACCGTTGAATGATGAGTATTTTAAATTTATCGATGAATTGGATAATCATCTTCGTTCTAATTTTACGCGTGCACATCCAGTTAACGTCTATAGTCACGACCATCATCATCTGACCGAAAAAAGTAGTTTATTTTATGAATTAGTTGCCTTTTTCGATTTAGTGGAAGACCTCCATTACCATTTAAATAAACGGGTTACTAAAAGGTACTGGGGTAATGAGCAAAGCAGGTCTACTTAATTAACGAGGCTGATTTTTATAGATTATTATTTGAGAACTTGCAAGAGGAAGAGACACGGTCTTTTTCCCGAGTAGGCTGAGGTCGTTGCTCGTGGAAATTGTCCGCCTAGAGCGGATGCGATCTTTGTTCGAAAGCACTTAAAATTCTTAACATTAAAAAAAATGTCACAAAAGGTTTTAAAAACCTTTTGTGACATTTCAAGTTAACTCTATTTTCTTCTTTTTTTCAAATATTTATAAAGCATGTTTCCGCCTTTTAAAAGTAATAGCAATTGCGGTAGTCTTAATTTCATTGGGATCACTCCTATTTATATTATTTTGAGATCTACTCTATTTCCATGGATGATCATGCTTGTCCTGAAAAATGACATTATTTTTCTTACGTGCGAAAGTTTTTTTTGAATAAGCCCATCTAGGACCTAAGAACCGCAAGCCATCCAGTATTGTGTATGGCCACCAACCTATCCCTGAAATATTCAACATATGTTTATAGTGAAGTATAGGATTTCTCTCTAATCGTTTTAATGCAAACATTCTTAACTTTTGGTACCATTTGAAATTCCACGTATAAGCCATCGCAGATAAATGACTAAGACGGGAAATACGATCAGATCTGTTCTTTCGTACTTTTTCGTAATAGCGCAAATGTTTTGGGTCTGTATTGCCGGTTGAAAACATCCAATCAAGTAGTTCCCCCAGCACCATGCCGTCTTGAATAGCTAGATTCATTCCTTCCCCTGCCATTGGATGGACGATATGGGCTGCATCTCCTAGAATGACCGCATTTCCTTTCACATACTGTTTAATATTATGTCGAATAGGAATCATTAATTGAATCTCTTTCCACGATTTTATTTCTTGAACATAACCTTCTAAAGAGGGTTCGAACTTAGTTATGGAATCATAAAAGGTTTCTAATCCTTTGTTTTTCATCAACTTATAGTCCCCTGGTTTAATCAACATTACACTTCTAATTTTATTATTTGGAAGTGGAAACAGTCCGATGAAATCTTCATGGGTTGCATACATTCTTGCCTCGGTAAAATCACTTGGTCGAGGAAATGTCACGGTTAAAAACTGATGGTTATATTTAGTTGTAGTAACGTCTTCCCCCATGGCTTTCCGAATGATAGAAGCACGTCCTTCGGCTCCAACAAAAAACTTTGCTTCAATATCTATTTCTTGTTTATCATACTTCACTTTGGCGCGCTTAAAATCATTGTTTTGCTCATCGATTTCACTAAAAGAATGGAATGTTGCCGGATTCCAGTAATGAAACCCGGGATATTCCTTGGCTTTATCCAGTAGGATCTTCTTTAATGTTTCGTGGGGAATCATTCGTGCTTCTGTAAAAGGAGCTGGAAGCCGCAAATAATCTAAAGGAATATATAGAGCCTTTTCTAACTCCCCATTTTTATTTTTATTCAATTCGTATGTGTGTATTTTAGGAAGAGAGAAACTTTCGCTTAATACTTCCTTCGATATTCCCATTAACTGAAAACCTTGCAATGATTTTGGTTGGAGAAGCTCACCCTTATAAATTTTACCGGGTTGCTTTTCCCTCTCAACAACCAAAACCTTTAGATTCGCTTGAGCTAACTTAACAGATAATGTAAGTCCTCCTACACCTCCGCCAATAATAACTACATCATATGTGTTCAAAGCTACCACTGTCCTTCCTAACATCGGCATAGAGGGTAACTGTGTTTCGTGCATCCTCCGATTAACTGAAAAACGAAATGCTTCATTTTTCGTCTGGAACTGAGTACATATTACTGATCTTTACTATAATTTTTCGTCCGGTAAAAGGTCTATATCTATGTTCTTCTTTTTCATTATTCGCCTTATAATGACAGGAATAGAAAAAGCGACAATAAACAAGCCTGAAGTAATAAGAATCATCGTTAAATTTAAGTCAACAAACGACGCACCAAGAAAATTAAAAGCTAATGTTCCTGGTATGATACCTACCATTGTTGCTCCAAAGTATTTACGAAATTGAATTCTTGATAGGGCAGATAAATAACTTACAAAATCAAAATTAATAACTGGAATTATTCGAAGCGCCATTATATAGAAAAAACCATTCTCTTCTATCTTTAATTGCAGATTATTCCCTTTGCCATTCCAATCTTTTTTCCTTAAATTAGCACCTAATTTACGAAAGACTAAAAACGACACAGCAGCTCCACTGAGAGAACCTATGTACGTCACTAAAGGTCCTATAAACGGACCGAATGAGAGTCCACCCGCGATTGCTAAAATAGATGCAGGAAATAAAACAAAAGGGCGAATCGTAAAAATACCAATAAATACGAGTGGAGCCCAGATTCCAAACGATTGCATGAGGACTTGGATGTGATCGGGATTTATATCAATATACGCAAAATTGAAATATAGAAGTGAACCAATCAAAATTAGAAAAACCAGTATTTTTATTATCAATTTAAACGGCATTTATGGTACCCCTTTATATAAGTTCTGTTCATAATGTATATATAACCTTTTATTAAAAGTTTTAATCTGGGAAACATATGGATATTCATGAACTTTTAGTTTTTGTCTAGGTGAATACATTTTACAAGACTTCACCCGATGACTCAATGAACATTATCTCTCTGCTAATAATATCATTTAATTAGGAAAAAATATAAAGGCACGAGCTTTCTAAAAAGGAGGTTAAATACGATGAGCAAACATTCTAAATCTAAACGGAATATGCAAGACAGTAAAGACGCTGTTCAACCGCATAATGGAAAGGAACGAATTACTATTTCTAAGAGTAGTTTCGAATTAGATGGGAGTAACAGCAATCGACAAAGGGGTAAAAAGTAATGAAAGATATGAAAAATCATGATATAGCAAAAAAAAATTTTGCTCTTGACGAGGATCGGATGATTAACGAAGGTCTGGGAGGCGGAACCGTAAGTCCCAGAGAAAATTCGGGGATAATCGAAAACTCAAGGGATTTAGATGTAGAGGAACCACCTCATCGGACAGACCTATAAGAGGTAATTATTTCAGTTGAAGTAAACAAACCGTAAGCCCATTGTAATAGCGGGCTTACGGTTGTTTTGTAATACAACTTATAGCTAATCCTAACTTTTACGCCTTTGCTCTTTCTCTCACCCAGTTAATTAAACCTCCGGCTAACATAATGTCTACTTGCCGATTAGACATGACATGAACACATGGAATGTCTAATCCCTTCGCTTCAACTTTTGCTGTGATCGCGATGTCGTTACGCAAGCTTTCACGTAAATTTTTAAAGGAAAGAATATCTCCCTCACTAAGTTTGTCGAAGTCATCTGGATTACTGAAGGTTACAGGAAGAATTCCGAAGTTAACTAGGTTTTGCCAATGAATTCGTGCAAAATCCTTCACTAATACTGCTCGTAAACCTAAGAATCTTGGTGCCAAAGCAGCGTGCTCACGACTTGAGCCTTGCCCATAGTTAAACCCTCCTACGATGGAGTGTCCTCCATCTTCAAGCAGTGCTAGGGATCGATTATAATAATCTTTATCTAAAATCTCAAAACTGAATTTACTGATTTCTTGTAAATTACTTCGGAATGGTAATACTCTTGCTCCACCTGCTAATATTTCGTCCGTGGAAACATTATCACCTAAATGAAGCAGTATTGGAACATCCAACTCGTCTGGTAAAGGTTGCATTTCCGGTATCGAGGTAATGTTTTTACTCTTATATAACGAAACCATTTTTGCTTCCTCTAATGGTAATGGTGCATCCAGTAAATCGATATCAATGGTAGGTTTTTTAGGTTCACTTACTGTTGGATACTTCATCTTCAATGTTCGTGGATCAGTTATCTCTCCTGTTAAAACTGAGGCAGCTGCAGTTTCAGGTCCACATAAGAATACGCTATCCTCTCTCGTCCCGGATCTTCCAGGAAAATTCCGAGGCGTAGTTCTTAAACTGTTACGACCTGATGCAGGGGCTTGCCCCATACCAATACAACCATTACATCCAGCTTGGTGAAGGCGCCCACCTGCAGATAAAAGACTTGTAATGTGACCTTCATTAATAAGGTCCGTTAAAATTTGTCGAGAAGATGGGTTAATATCAAAAGATACTCCTTTGGCGATGGATTTACCTTTTACAATCTCAGCGACAATAGCGAAATCATTATAGCCGGGATTTGCTGAAGAACCGATATATGACTGATAGATAGGTTCCCCGGCTACTTCGGAAACAGGCACGACATTACCTGGACTAGATGGTTTTGCAATTAACGGTTCTAATGTCGAAAGGTCAATTTTTTCATTAATATCGTAAGTTGCATCTTTATCTGCAACTATTTCGCTCCAATCATTTTCCCTTTTTTGCGTTTTCAAGTATCGTTTTATTTCACCATCTGCTGGAAAAACCGATGTAGTTGCTCCTAATTCAGCACCCATATTGGCGATGACGTGTCGGTCCATTGCATCAAGGTATTTCAATCCGTCCCCATAGTATTCTATGACCGTTCCTACCGCACCCTTTACATCGTATCGTCGAAGCAGTTCTAAAATAACATCTTTTGCTCCAACCCAATCGGGAAGTTTTCCTGTTAACTCAATGCCCCACACTTTTGGCATTTTTACGTAAAGTGGTTCTCCGGCTATCGCCATGGCAACATCAATGCCGCCAGCACCCATCGCAAGCATGCCCATACATCCATTTGCACAGGTATGACTATCAGATCCTAATAAGGTTTTCCCGGGCTTGGCTAATCGTTGCATATGGACAGGGTGACTTACGCCATTTCCAGCTTTGCTGTAATACATTCCGAACCGGCGGGTTGCACTTTCTAAAAACAGATGATCATCTGGGTTCTTACTATCCACTTGAATAATGTTATGATCGACATACTGAGCAGATGCTTCGGTTTGGGCCCTTTCTAATCCCATCGCTTCCAATTCCAGCATGACAAGTGTCCCTGTTGCGTCCTGTGTTAACGTCTGATCAATCTTTAATCCGATTTCTTCCCCTGGTTTCATTTCACCCGAGAGTAAATGAGATTGGATTAACTTTTGAGTTACATTCAAAGCCATGCATTTTCCTCCTTTTAGTACTATTGATATATATAATTCCCTCTACAAAACAAACATACACCTTACTTTTACCTTTTTAATAGTGGTTGAAACTTTAGGATTTACCATTTAAATGCAAAATATTTATCAATCTGATTATCCTTATACATCAGATTTACTCTTAATGAATATGCAATGTATACACACGTTGCATTGTCTTAGAGGATGTTCAAAAAGGTAAAAAACTTATCCGCTATAAAAATAAGCTAAACTGATTATAAATCTTCAGTTTAGCCTATGTGATATTCTGTTTAGTTGTTAACTAGATCATTTTTCTATGACTAACTATTACTTTGTTGATATTGAACTCTGTGGAGGTTTGCGAAAATACCATTTTGCTCAATGAGATCTTCATGAGCACCTTCTTCGGCAATTCCATCTTCTGTAACCACGACAATTCTATCTGCGTTACGTATCGTCGCTAGCCGATGGGCAATAATTAACGTCGTACGGTTTTGTGCGAGCTTTGATAAAGCCTCCTGAATAACCATTTCTGTTTCTGTATCAAGCGCAGAAGTTGCTTCGTCCAAAATTAGGATAGGCGGATTTTTCAAAAACATTCTTGCGATAGCAATCCTTTGTTTTTGACCACCTGATAATTTTAGTCCTCTTTCTCCTATCTGGGTTTCATATCCTTCTGGCAGAGATTCAATGAATGTATCTAATTTTGCTTGACGAGCGACATTTTCAATTTGGTCATTGGAGGCATCTAACATTCCATAAGCAATATTTTCACGAAGAGTCCCTGTGAATAAAAATACATCTTGTTGAACGATTCCGATTTTGCTCCGAAGGGATTCTTTTGTCATGCTTCGGATATCTATTCCATCGATGGAAATTGACCCTTCATTTACATCATAAAAACGGGGAATCAGTGAACAAATCGTTGTTTTACCAGCACCTGAAGGTCCTACAAATGCAATTGTTTCTCCGGCATTGATCTCAAGATTAATGCCATCCAGTACTTGTTTCTTTCCTTCATAGCTAAAACCAACATTATCGAGTGAGATATCCCCATTTAAATGGTCCATATGGATAGCATCTTTTGCATTTTTAACTTCTGGCTCGGTGTCGATCATATCTGTGAATCGTTTGAATCCAGCCATTCCTTTTGGATATAATTCCATAAGTGCACTAATTTTATCTATTGGCTTAAACAAAACATTGACATAAAGAATGAATGCTACCAGTTCCCCATATGACAATTGGCCGGAAATACTCAACCAAGCTCCGAAGACGAGGACGATTAGCGTTATAAAGCGCGTCATCATATAAATTCCGGAAACACTAAAAGCCATCACTTTATAAGAATTTATTTTCGCTTTTTTAAATTTATTATTTTGTCGGTTGAAACGTGCAATTTCAAATCGTTCATTCGTAAACGATTGGACGACACGAACACCTGACACACTATCTTCTACTCTCGCATTTACATCTGCAATGTCCCGAAACATTTGTTTCCAAGCCTTGTTCATACGTAAATTACAAAATACGATTAATCCGATTAAAATTGGTACTACGAGTAATATGACTAGAGCAAGTTGTAAATTAATGGTCATCATAATCCAAAAAGCCCCGATAAATGTCATTATAGCTATAAATATATCTTCAGGTCCGTGATGAGCGAGTTCACCGATATCAAAAAGATCATTTGTAAATCGACTCATGATATGTCCAGTCTTTGTGTTGTCAAAATAGCGAAATGATTGTTTTTGAGTATGTGCAAACAGTTCTTCTCGCATATCAGTTTCAATGTTAATCCCTAGTTTATGCCCCCAATAATTGACGATATATTGTAGTAGCGTACTAATCCCATAAACTAGAAACAAACCAATGCTGACCCACATGATGGTGGACCAATTTCCTGAAATGAGTAAGGAATCAACGAACCACTGAACTGCGAGAGGGAATGCTAATTCAAGAAGAGCAACAACGATAGCACTGCCAAAGTCAGCTGCAAATAATTTCTTGTGAGGGATATAATATGACAAAAAACGCTTGATCACGCATGTTCCTCCTTTTGCTCTTTTGCCGGTATAGAGGTTGTAAAAGTGTCTGGACCTCGATGCCCCCGAATTGAGAGACCGTTAGATATAGTTACTAGCTAAAAAATTAAACCAACTTATACTGAACAAAGATTATCATTTTGGATATCTACTAGGATTATAGATAATGGTGTGAAAATAGGCAAGAACTTCCCCTTTCAGCGGTATATAAAAACTGAAT
>NZ_JBIMEV010000064.1:0-24554 GCF_051262595.1 Salipaludibacillus sp. CF4.18 | reverse complement strand
GCCGCCTTCGCTTCTTCGATTTATTTTGTTCAAAAAATAAAGTCAACATAAATAATTATTAGTTACTTGTTTTTTCACACCTCTTATCAAAATTGTTGTTTGGAAAAATCCGCGAGACTCCTGTGGAAGAATGATCCAAGCGAGACCCCGCAGAGCGTCAGTTTGCTCGAGGAGGCTCGAGGATCATCCTCGGAAAGGGAGTGGTAATTTTTCCAGACAACCTTCGATGATAACCGAGGAACAAGTTTTTTTTGATACGCTTAATATCGCAGATTGGAGTCGATGAAATGGGAAAAGGAGTCATTTATAAAAGTGAAATAGAAATAATTACAGATCCAGTATCCAAAACAAAGCTTAAAAAGCTATCCTCGGAACTATCTCATACGTTTCATCTTTATTTCACAAACGATGGATGGTACGAAAACAATACTAAATTAATTGTTGGATCTGATCGTGACAATGCAAGTAATTTATATAGTTTAGATATGCTTTCAGGAAACTTTACGCAACTCACAGAGTACACGAAAGAAGATGAAGCAGGAATTCAAGGAGCTTTTCTAGCAGCGGATGAGGAGAATGTCTTCTTAATCGTAAATAACGGCATTCGGTCGCTTCATTTACCTACACTTAAAGAAGAAAGTTACTATGAAGCACCTAACGGTTATCATTTGAGTAATTTGAGTCTGACAGCGGATGGAAAGGAAATCTTTTTTGCGCTTGTTCAAGATGTGTTGAGTAAAGAAGAACAATCATTAGGAAGTGGTTATTTAGGGTTTGAGGAGATTGAAAAGGCACGGCCGCATTCAAAAATTTTAGCACTGGAAATTGAGACGAAGAAAAGTCGGACCCTTCATGAAGAAAATCGTTGGATTGGACATGTGAACGCTTCTCCCACCCAATCACATTTGCTTAGTTTCTGTCATGAAGGCCCATGGGATCAAGTGGATCATCGTATTTGGATCTTTGATCTAAAAGAGAATAAAGCTTACAAGGTAGGCGAATTCGACACGAATCAATTTGCTGGTCATGAATACTGGCTAAAAAATGGAACTCACATTGGTTTTCATGGCTATAGTGACTCACTTGAGCAAAAAGAAGGAAAGTTTATCGGATCAATTAAATATGACCAAACAGAACAATCGCTACATTCCTTTCCTTATCAAAACATGCACATCCACTCTAATTCAGATCATTTGATAGTAGGAGACGGTCAACAGCGTTCAGCTTACCATGGGGAGTCTTTTAATGATTCCATCTTTCTGTGGGTAAAGGAGAAGAATGAATATAGTGGGCCTTATATCCTTTGTCAGCATCGAGGAAGTTTTCAATCACAAAAGGTTCATGTACATCCACGGTTATCTCCCGACGAAAAACACGTGTTATTTACAAGTGACATGGATGGCTACGGGCAGATTTACTTGGCTGAAATTCCTAGCAACATTAGGGATCTGCCACTGAAAAAGAATGAAAATCTATAAAAAAATTCTTTTAGGTTTGGTAGTCATCATACAAATTTGATATGCAAGGGAATAATGAAATCGGGTGTCAGTCAATGGACTGCACCCGATTTTATAACTATAAATCTCCTAAGCTATGAATAACTATAAACTATTTCTGGAAATATTCCATATCTTTCAGTAAAGCTTTGGAGTTGACATCATCTTCAATCACCATTTTAAGATCAGTTTTAAATGGGAGAGTATAAAGTGCAAGTAACGTTTTTGCATCGAACATTTGATTGTCACTATGAACCCAAATGTCATACGTATATTGCGTAGCTATCTTGTTCAATTTAATTACTTCATCATTGTTTTTAATTTGAAATTGAATAATCATTTTGCAACCCCCCTCTTTATGAATTATTATAAATCATTGTCATAAAATTGCAACAATGGATTGAGATTATGCGTTGTGGACAATAGACATCTATTTTTATTAGAATTTATATGCTGTCCTACTTCAACAGGTAAAAATTCATGATTAAATACTGTATAATAAGTATCCCTTTTCCAGAAACTAATATAAATCACGATTGAAAAAGAAAGGGGTACACTATGGGAAATAAAGAAAAGAAACCAGATAATCAATTCAAGGAGAACACGAATCACGGGGAACATAGAAATGGCAGGTTAGCGCAATTCAAAAACCATAATGAGAAAGCCGGAGAAGAACCAAACGAGTATATTTCTAAAAAGGATGAAGAATAGATCTTTTGAATATAAAGGGACTGAAGAGCTAAGTACAAACAAACTTACTTCTTTAGTCCCTTCATTCATGGTAAGGATTACTCTAACTATCCTTATTCAGGATATCGTATTGGAAGGAAATTTTTTTGATAGGTTTCATTTTTCATGCTAGCTAGTTTTTTTTTGTTTAAATCCACCATTTTTTCTGGATCTTTATGTTTTACTATTGGCATATTGGCAAGTTGTTCTTTCATTTCTGTCTCGTTTTCGGTCAATTGTACATAAAAAACTTTCTGGTTCTCATTCATTTTCTCCCACAAATCTTCCATTTTCATTTGGTCCTTCCAGTCTTTTAAAACAGCAAGATTATTCGCAATTTCTTTAATAATTTGATAATTTAACACGTCTATCGTCGCAGCTGTGTGAATAGCCAACTGTAATTCTTGATCTGTTACTTCCTTAATCTCTTTGAAATGCGAAAAATAGTCATTAAAAGTATGCTTTAACAAAGTTTGCTTTTGAAACAACGACTCAATTAGTAAATGACCTGCCTTCAATTTCTTGCTGGTAGCTTTTTTGGTTAACCCTAAAGGGACTTCAAAAAAATCCGAAGCTATCTCTGCTTGCAGGTGACCATTTTGATGAATTTGCTCTGCTAAACCATAGAAGCGAAAAAGTGTTCCTTGAGCTTCTCAGGCATCCCGTTCACTTTCTTCTGAGTCGGATAAAATTGCTGACCCCCGAACTTGCATTGATTTAGAATATAATATTAAGAAGTATCGCGTTTGAATAATCGTTCGATGAAAATGGTTTACAGTTATTTTTTCAAGCCATTTTTTATGCTGTTTTGCTCGTTTATGTACTCTTTTTAAAGTCTGATCCATTGATGCACCTCTCTTTTCTTTGTTAGATAGGGTATTTTTAGAAGATTCTGGACTCACCATTAAGGATAGTTTATCGTATATTTATTCCTACTGAAATATTGACATGTAAACTAGAATAAGTAAAATAATAGGTAAGATTAGCACTCGTAAGGTTAGAGTGCTAAAATTGATATATAGTTTGAAAAGAAGGAGAGATTTATATGGCTAGGAAAGAATTTAAAGCAGAGTCGAAGAGATTGTTAGAAATGATGATTAACTCGATTTATTCACAAAAAGAAATCTTTATTAGAGAGTTGATTTCAAATGCTAGTGATGCCATTGATAAAATGTATTACAAAGCTTTGACGGATGACTCAATTAGTTTTGAGCAAGAAAGCTACTACATAAAAGTTTCGACGGATAAAGAAAATCGTCTATTAACAATTTCAGATACTGGAATTGGTATGACGAAAGAAGAGATGGAGAGTAATCTTGGTACGATTGCCAAAAGTGGATCGTTAGCGTTTAAAAAAGAAACGGAAATCAAAGATGGTCACGATATCATCGGCCAATTTGGGGTAGGGTTTTATTCTTCATTTATGGTAGCTGATAATGTAACAGTAATAAGCAGAGCATCAGGCACTGATGAGGCATATAAGTGGGAATCCGATGGTACTGACGGTTATACGATTATTCCCTTTGAAAAAGATTCAGTTGGAACAGAGATTATTATTAAAATTCAAGAAAATACAGAAGATGAAAACTTTGATGAGTATCTGGATGAGTCCCGACTCAAGACAATCATCAAAAAGTACTCTGATTTCATTCGATATCCAATTAAAATGGATGTAACGGTGCAAAAACCAAAAGAGGATAATGAAGAGGAATTGGAAGATAGTGAAGAAGAACAAACGGTAAACAGTATGGTCCCAATTTGGCGCAAAAATAAGAGCGAGTTGACGACAGAGGATTATGAAAATTTCTATTCAGAAAAGCATTATGGTTTTGATAAACCGCTTAAGCATATTCATATTAGCGTAGACGGTACAATCAGATATCAATCGATTCTGTTTATTCCTGAAAGTATGCCTTATGATTATTATTCCAAGGAATTTGAAAAAGGCCTGGAGCTTTATTCGAACGGTGTGTTGATCATGGAGAAAAGTGCTGATCTGCTTCCTGACTATTTCGGTTTCGTTAAAGGAATGGTTGATTCAGAGGATTTATCGTTGAATATCTCAAGAGAAATGCTTCAGCATGACCGACAATTAAAAATGATAGCCAAAAACATTAAGACGAAAATTAAAAATCAATTGGAAAGTCTCCTAAAAGAAGACCGGGAAAAGTACGAGAAATTCTATGATTCCTTCGGTAGACAGTTAAAATATGGAGTGTACAGTGACTTTGGTGCTAATAAAGACACACTTCAAGATCTTTTAATGTTCTTCTCTTCGACAGAGAAGAAACAGGTCACTCTCGCTGAGTATGTAGCTAGAATGCCTGAAGATCAGAAGTATATTTACTATGCTTCCGGTGATTCCAATGAACGAATTGAAAAGATGCCACAAACAGAAATGGTTGCAGAAAAAGGCTTTGAAATTCTTTATTTCACTGAAGATGTGGATGAGTTCGCAATCAAAATGATCATGTCTTACAAAGAGAAAGAATTTAAATCTGTTTCCAGTGGTGATCTAGGCATTGACACAGAAGAAGATAAAAAGGATGCAGAAAAAGACGCTACTGAAAACAAAGAATTATTTGACCATATGAAATCAATTCTTTCAGGCAGAGTCAAAGATGTTCGTGTTTCAAAAAGATTGAAGTCTCATCCAGTTTGCTTGTCTGCTGATGGGGAAGTAACGATTGAAATGGAAAAAGTTCTTCAAGCGATGCCTGATAATCAAAATGTGAAAGCTGATAAGGTGTTGGAAATTAATATAAATCATGACGTTTTCAATTCATTGCAACAAGCATTTGACAATGATAAGGAAAAGTTAGATCTTTATACGAACCTGTTGTATAATCAAGCCCTTCTCATTGAAGGACTGCCTGTTTCAGACCCAGTTGAATTTACAAATGATATGTGTAAAATTATGATTTAAGCGAATAAGGTTAGGGGGAAGCATTCAATTGCTTCCCTTTTTTCGTGAGATGGAAAGTATAAGTTGACGATTTACTTTACGCTACACACATCAAGGGGAACCCCCCCCCCGAACCTTTTCATTTAGGATCTAGCACACAATTCAACGGTGCTACTCGTGGTGGCGAAAGCTATCACTGATTTAACATAATATCCATATTTAGGTAAAAAACTGTACTAAACTACAAATATACCCTCGTATCGTAATAATTATGTGTGTTAAAAATTAGAAAGTGGTACGATTATAGTAGTAAAATCCTTTTCTATACAACTTGTATTCTTTAAAGTATTAGTGAAAGGAAGACTACGTTTGGAGGTGTTTTTATGGATATTCCAGCTTTATCAATGGGAATGAGTCAAATGAATGTTCAACAGCAGGCAAGTCTGTCGTTGATGAAAAAAGCAATGGATACTTCAGATCAACAAGTAGATTTCGTTGCTGAAATGGTGGAACAGCCGTCCATTCAAAAGCTCGAGCAAGCCGCACAACCGCACTTAGGTGCGTCAGTAGATTTTAAAGCTTAATTTAACTTAGGAAAAAGGTGTGCCAAGGAGTTATTGGCACATCTTTTTTTAAAGACTGAAATGCAGTTTTCCTTAACAGGTAAGAAGACGTTTCGTAATTTTCCCCTTAAAGCTTAGGCACTTCTCTATCCAATTTTGATAGAACGTGGTAAAATTTATAGAATATGAAGTAACAGAATCTTTAGAAAATAAAAGAAACTATATTTAATAAATAATACGAGGAAAGAATGGGGTGGATCTATGTTACAACATGTTAATGCTGTGGTACTGTCGGTTCGAAATATTACTATTTCAAAAGAATTTTATGAGCAAAAGTTAGGCTTTGAATGCATTGATGAAGGTGATATTCGTGGGCACCGTTATGCCAGATATATTGTGGGCGAAGGACTTGCAAATCTAGAATTAATAGAAGTAACAGAAGAAGAGTTTCTGTCGAAAGATCTTGAAGGGGAACTTTCGCCATTTAACTTCTATACTCAAACCGTTGACACTTGCTTTGATCAACTGAAGAATAATGGTGTGGAAGTATTTAATTTCAAGGAATCACCATCCGTATTTACATTTGATTTCAAAGATCCAGACGGAAATATTCTTAATGTTTGTGAAGAAAGAGATTATAAGAATCCTTTTTATTCATCAATTAAAGAGGCATACGAAGAAAATAGTGAACATATTTTTGATGGGGTTGCAAGTGTTTTTCTTTCAACTAAAAATGTAGATAAATTAAGTGACTGGTTTCTTGAACTAGAGGGAATGAAGTTATTTGATGATTGGAATGATGGTAAAGGCTTAATTCTTCCATCAGGAATAAAAGGAGCTTCTATCGGAATTTTTATGGAAGAAGAAGCCAAAGTACGCACATCTATTTCAAAACCTAGTTCCATACCATTTATTTATTTTCAGTCTAACGAAATTGAGAAGGACTTTGAAAAATTTAAACGAAATAATGTGAGTGTAACGGCATTAATACATGGATGCTTTTATTTTACAGATATAGATGGTAATTTATTTGGAGTTAGAGAATAATTTTAATAGACATGATGAATTATCGGGGATTTTCTTACTTAAAGCTTTCAACAATAGGAGTTATCCGAACTTTATAAAAACATTACTAAATAAAAGCGATCTGGCTTACCGGGAATTATCTCTGAGCCAGATTTTCTTTATTCATTTGTTAATAATATAGTTACCGTGAGCGATAGCAAATTTATTCCTGTATGATTGAGAGGAGAATTTGTTAGTGAAGGGATTTGATAATCATGCTTAAAGAATTATTTGTAAACTTGCGCGATGAATTCCAAACTTTTATTGATTGTATGACAGATGCAGTTTTTGTGATGCAAGTATCAGAAGATGGATTTATATATGTTGCTGTTAATAAAGAAGGAAAAAGCAGAGCAAACATAACAGAGGATGTTATTGGAAAAAGTTTATTTGATGTTCTTCCAGAAGATGTTGCCGCCATACTTCATGAACAATATGAGGAAACGTGTGTGGAGAATCGACCAATGAGTTATGAATTCAAACGAATAAACGGATGTGTGGATGAGTCTATATTGTCACCAATTACATATAAATCAAATAACGTAGAGTTTGTCTTATGTATTACTAGAGATATTACCAAAAAGAAACTCTATGAAGAATATGTTGGCCATATGGCGTTTCACGATGCTCTCACAGGGCTGCCTAACCGAAATATGTTTAATAGAAAGCTAGAAGAAGAGTATTTACGATATATAGAAACAAAAGATCCTTTTACGATTATGTACTTAGATTTCGATGACTTCAAGCAAGTAAATGACCGTTTTGGGCACGAAGCAGGTGATGAACTGTTGCGTGAGTTTGCTATCAGACTAAAGAAATGTATGCGTTCTAAAGACACTATTGCTAGGATCGGTGGAGACGAGTTCACTGTGTTACTTCCGACATTAAAAGACGAAGAACAAGTGAATGCTATTGCGTTAAGGATGATTCATTCAATGGATGAACCTTGGGTTTATGAAGATGAAAAAGTTTTTGTGACAATAAGTATTGGGCTAACTTGGAGCGATGAGAATTCAAATCTGGCTGAAATGCTAAAGCGAGCGGATCAAGCTTTGTATAAAACTAAAAACCACGGTAAAAATAATTTTACTTGGTATGAAGCAGATAATGGATGAAGGCTTCAGAAGGCATAAATAGGACACTGAAAAAGAAATATCTTTTTTACAGTGCCCTTGAAAAGCTATAGCTGAGGACCTCACCGAAAGAAGGCACCTAGAGGTTTCAAATGGTATCATATCCTTTAAAACGAAAATAGACTAACTGTTTGCCAAGTATTTTTCTCGAATGGCATCGTATCTTTTTCTATTGACACCAATATCGGAATAGCCGATTCTGGAAACAGAGTGGTAATCAATCTGCTGATTGACAGTGTCAAAGAGGAATTCTACATCATCCTTGACTCGATGGTTTGGTGAAGTGAAAACCGCTGAGATATAATTTTCTTCAATATATATTGAAACGACATCTATCTCCTGTTCAAGTAATTCTTGAATAATTTGTTTTGAACGATGAATATCACCTTTAAATGGCAGAGGTTCAATCTGTTTTTTTTCCCTTGAATGGGCAAGTGAAGGATTCGGAGTAGATGAATCCTTTGGTATAGCGACTTCTTTGTCCTCAAGGCTGCTTGGTGAGGATTCTGTTTTGGTTTTTTTTACGAAAACAAGTAAAATTGAAAATATAAGTGTAGACAAACCAATGAGATATTTTTTCATAATTGCTCCTCCGATACTAAATGTAACTCTATTTTATTATACATACCCTTTCTTGCTAGTAGTACTCATGATTTACTGGTTACGTAAAATAATATGTTTTGTAGTAGGAAAAACGTTTCTAAATAGGTTTAACATAAGTCTTAAGTATGGAATAAATAGTGATTTAGAGCAAATAATAAGACCTTCTAGTGACAAAAGACAGGAAGGTGTTTAATGATGGTCTATTTATTTCTGGTGTTAGGATTTTTATTACTCATTAAAGGAGCAGATTGGTTTGTTACAGGAGCTTCTAAATTGGCACGGATTTTTGCCGTTCCACCATTATTAGTTGGGCTAACGATAGTCGCTTTTGGTACAGGTGCGCCTGAAGCGACTGTGAGTATTATTGCGGCATTAGAAGGGAATCCCGGTGTAACGATTGGAAATGTTATTGGAAGTAACATCATTAATATCGCAGGAGTTGTAGGTATAACTGCTATATTATTACCTCTAAAAGTTGAGGGACAAACAGTTCGTAAAGAGATACCATTTACACTCATTGCTAGTATTGCTTTGCTGGCATTGGTTGCGGATGTTGGGGTGGATGGAGAAGCATCTAATATGCTTTCACGCGGCGATGGATTAGTTCTGTTACTATTCTTTCTTATTTTCATGTATTATATTATTGAGTTAGCCCTGAACAGTCGAGATACCGCGATGGAATCGGGTGTCGAAAACAGATCTGCTAAGAGTGAAGCAAAATGGAAAAAAAGCAGTGTTTTTACCCTGCTAGGACTTGCAGCAGTAATTCTTGGTGGTTATTGGGTTGTAGAGAGCAGTACAGATATTGCTCTTCGATTTGGTATGAGTGAAACATTGGTAGGGTTAACGATTGTAGCTATTGGATCTTCGTTACCGGAATTTGTAACCTCCATTACTGCAGCATTGAAAAAATACAGCGATCTTGCTCTTGGTAATATTGTCGGCAGCTGTATTTTTAACATATTGTTTGTTCTAGGGGCATCCTCGATCATCTCACCATTGTTGATAGACGTTAAAATATTCACGGATACAGTAGTGATGATTCTTTTTACAGTTTTACTTCTAATATTTTCAAGGACTGGATGGAAAGTAGGAAGAGCGGAAGGTATCATATTTGTAGTTTTTTATCTGGGATATCTTTTCTATATTATTCTAAGAAATTAATGAAGCCAAAAACATCCTAACAAGTTACGTTTAGAGATTTCAATTTCATAAAGGGGAGAGCTACATATGGATTGGTATATAAAAAAGTTCCATGACTTAACTACATTGGAGCTTTATCAAATTTTACATGAAAGGGTGAACGTATTTGTTGTTGAACAAGAGTGTCCTTACCCGGAAATTGACAACAAAGATCAAGACTCATATCACCTTTTTGCAAAGGAAAATGATGAGATTATAACGTATGCAAGACTTCTTCCATTAGGAATAAGTTATGAAAAACATGCATCCATCGGCAGAGTGTTAGTGAGACATGATTACCGTAATACAGGCTTAGGTAAAAAACTAATGGAACGTGGTTTGGAATTCTTAAAAGAACAGCTTCATGAAAAGGAAATCAAACTGCAGGCGCAAGAATACGCGCAAAAGTTTTATGCATCGTTTGGATTCCGCCCAATCTCAGAGGTTTATCCAGAAGATGATATTCCACATATCGATATGCTATGGCAAGAAGAGGTGAAAAGAGAAGCTTAGAAAGGAAAAGCGCACTAGCCTAATAGGCTGGTGCGCTTAAGCGTTTTTGAAGCTAAACTTTCTAGTCAGTGCTAGCTTAGCTCTAGGATTAGGCTTTTCTTTTCAAATAAACTCTTGCCTCAAAGGGTTTCAAAGAAAGACTTTTCGTATCTTGGTGATCTGTAATTGGAAGGTTGTGTAACACAATTTCTTCACTGTTTATCGCGTTTTCTTTTGAATCAACTGACCATGTTGCTTCTTTATCTGTTAAATTAGAAATGATAATTGCAGTTTGACCATCAAGTTGACGTTTGTAAGAGAAAATATGCTCATCCTTTGCTAACAGTAAGTCATAAGAACCGTAAGTAAAGATAGAATTACGTTTCTTAAGTTGAATCATATCCTTGTGAAACTGAAGGATGGAGTTTTTATCTTGTGACTGTTTTTCAACATTTATTTCCGTAAAGTTCGGATTAACTTTGATCCAAGGACTTCCCTCAGAAAAACCAGCGTTCTTTTCACTAGACCACTGCATTGGAGTTCTGCTGTTATCACGTGATGTATTAGCAAGCGTATGGATGATATCTGTTTTTTCCACACCTGCTTCCATCTGTTCCTGATATAAATTTTTTGCAGCAACATCGCGGTAATCCTCAATGGATTGGAAATAACTGTTAGTCATTCCGATTTCTTGACCTTGATATATAAAAGGAGTACCTTTCATAAAGAAATACATTGTCGCAATTGAAGTTGCACTTTCACGCCAATATTCTTTGTCATTCCCCCATGTTGAGACAACACGTGCTTTGTCATGATTTTCAACGAAAAGAGCGTTCCAGCCGTCGTGTTCCAGGCCTTTTTGCCAGCGAGTCAGAACTTTCTTTAAACCAGGAATATCCAAACCAACATCTGGATTTGAGTCCCAAAGGTCAAGGTGCTCAAATTGAAAAACCATGTCCATTTTTCCAGTTTTACCAACCCATAAATGCGCCTCATCTACACTCACACCATTTGCTTCTCCAACGATTAATTTGTCGTCGTATTTTGCATAGGTTTGATCCTTGTATTCTTGCAAAAATGTATGGATTCCTTTTTGATTCATATGCATGTCAAAGGAAGATACATATTTTTTATGGAGAGGGTTAGGCATATCCGGAAAACCAGGTCTTTTTTTAATATGACTAATTGCATCTATCCTGAATCCGTCAACTCCTTTATCGAGCCACCAATTAACCATGTCATAAAGGGCGGAACGTACTTCAGAATTTTCCCAATTCAAATCAGGTTGTCTTCGAGAAAACACGTGAAGAAAATATTGATCCGTTTTTGAATCATACTCCCATGCAGACCCACCAAATATGCTTTCCCAGTTATTCGGCTCTTTTTCTTTTTTTCCGTCGCGCCAAATGTACCAGTCACGTTTAGGATTGGTTTTAGATGTTCGGGATTCTATGAACCAAGGGTGTTCATCGCTTGTATGATTCAAAACGAGGTCAATAATTAACCTAATTCCTCGCACATGACATTGTTCAAGAAGCTCATCAAAATCAGCCATAGTGCCAAAATCCTCTAAGATATCCTGATAATCAGAAATGTCATATCCATTGTCATCCAAAGGTGATTTGTACATAGGACAGATCCAAATAAAATTAATACCAAGGTCCTGTAAATAATCCAATCGTTGAATAATACCTTGAAGATCGCCAATCCCATCTCCATTACTATCTTGAAAACTACGGGGATACACTTGGTATCCAACAGCTTCTTTCCACCAAAATCTCTCCATTTTCTCCACCTCGTATATTCTATAATATAGATTTATTTTTTAAATTTTATAAAAGTGAAATTCTTTTGATATAATTTGTGCAAACGGTTTTCCACACTATTATCATACCGAAGCTTAGGCAGAAATACAATCTTGTTTCACTAAACTTCATAATAAAGTGTTGATGATATTACCTAATCCAACTACAATTACTTTAAGTTTTGGAAGTGCAAACAATAAGTTGGTTGCAAGAGTTAGTTATAAGATAGAATGAACTTATACATTTAGTATACAATTTTAGGAGGCAAAAAAATGAATGAACAGAAAAAACACGGTTTGACCCTCGTTTTTACAGGGCACGGAAAAGGTAAAACAACATCGGCATTAGGACTGGCTCTTCGAAGTATCGGGAGAGGAATGAGTGTTGGAATTTTTCAATTTATCAAATCGCCTGAGCGATCTTACGGAGAGCAAATTGCATTAAAAAAACTTGGTGTAGAAATGACACAGCTCGGCATTGGGTTCACATGGACTAAAACACCGGAAGAACATCGGGAAGCGTTAAGAATCGGATGGCCTAAAGCGAAAGCTGCGGTAATGAGTGGAGAATATGATGTCGTTATCTTGGATGAATTAAATAACGCGTTAGCACTGGAAAAGTTTCCAATTGACGATGTGTTACCTCTCACGGAAGTGATTGATATGATCAAGAACAGACCTAATCATGTTCACCTAGTGATTACTGGAAGAGATGCAAAAAAGGAGATCAAGGATATTGCAGACCTCGTTTCAGTGATGGAACCAGAAAAGCACTACTATGATGAAGGTATTCCAGCAGTGAAAGGGATTGAATTCTAAAAAGTGAAAGGGGGACTCAAGTTGGGTAAAAGCCAACCTCTCATGGTTCAAGGAACGCATTCGGATGCTGGAAAAAGTATTGTCGTTACTGCCTTATGTCGGATTTTTGCCGATAAAGGCTTTAAAACGGCTCCGTTTAAATCACAAAACATGGCATTAAATTCGTATATTACACTGGACGGAAAGGAAATTGGCCGTGCTCAAGGGGTTCAGGCTGAAGCGGCAAGGATTTTGGCTTCGACAAATATGAATCCGATTTTGATTAAACCTACCGGCGAAAGTCGATCCCAAATAGTTGTTCATGGAAAGCCATACCAAAACATGGAAGCCGATTCTTATCGAACGGACTTTTATGAACAAGGATTAATGCTTATTCGGGAATCTTACCAAGCGTTAACCCAAGAGTATGACAGGATAATTATAGAAGGAGCAGGAAGCCCGGCAGAGGTTAATTTAAATGATCGAGAGCTTGTCAATATGCGTGTGGCAAGGATGACAAATGCCCCAGTTGTCTTAGTTGGCGATATCGACAAGGGAGGGGTATTCGCTAGTCTGGTTGGTACATTACAGCTTCTTGATCCTGAAGACAGAAAACGCGTTATTGGAGTAATTATCAACAAATTCAGAGGTGATCTTTCATTATTGGAACCAGGATTAAAATGGTTTGAAGAATACACAAGCCTTCCAGTCTTAGGAGTGATTCCTCACGTAAAAGATTTGAATATTGAAGCGGAAGATTCTGTCGTTTTGGATACATATACAGCTTTAAAAGATACGACAAAGGATATCGATATCGCGGTTATACAATATCCGAGAATCTCTAATTTCACAGATATTGATCCACTGTTTCAAGAGGAAGACTGTCATGTTCGGTTTGTGAAAAAGAAAGAGGAAATTGGACAGCCGGATTTGATCATTATGCCTGGAAGTAAAAATACAATAGAAGATCTGGAATTTCTTCGAGCACTAGGTATGGCCGATAAGATTATCACCCTTGTGGAAACAGGCAAAAGCTCAATTATCGGCATATGTGGAGGGTATCAAATGCTGGGGGAGAAAATAGAAGATTCATTTGGGATTGAATCAGCCACGAAAGAAACGAATGGGTTAGGGTTGATCAAAGGGTTACATACTCAACTCTTAGAAGAAAAGGTGACGATTCTGTCAGAAGGAAATGCACGATACTCCAATCGTGAACTTCCTGTAAAAGGATTTGAAATACATATGGGTGATTCCACATATGAGGACAAATATTCATTACCGTTTATACAATTAGCAGACGGTCGTCATGATGGTTTTATTCAAGCAGATCAACGCTGTATAGGTACGTATTTCCATCATATCTTTCACAATGATTTATTACGGATAGAAATTCTAAACGATCTAAGAACCAGATTAGGTTTACCACCTATCCATGATAGAAAGCCGTTCGAGGCTATTAAAGAAAAAGCGTTCTCAGATTTGGCAATGGTTGTTGAAAAAAGTCTGGATATGGCCTTGATTGAAAAGAAGATGAAAGAGTTTTCGGATTCGGAAAGGGACAACTAGGATGGAGGGGCTAGATGATGGAACAAACAATTAAAAAAATTAAGGCCGTCGATAAATCGATAACAAAGGAAGTTGAAGCATATTTGGATACGTTGACAAAGCCGCCCGGTAGTTTAGGGAAATTAGAAGAGTTGGTCGTTCAATTAGCGGAAATAACAGGAGAAAATTTTCCACAAGTGACTCCACCGGCTATTATCGTTTTTGCTGGAGATCATGGAGTGGTTAACGAAGGGGTATCAGCATTTCCTCAAGCGGTAACTGCACAAATGGTTCATAATTTCCTGGACGGAGGATCAGCGATAAATGTTTTGGCGAATCAGTTAGGAGCCTTTTTGGAAGTTGTTGATGTCGGTGTCGCTGAAACCATTACCAGGGATGGTCTTGTCAAAGAGAAAATCGGTTTTGGTACGAAAAATTTTGCTGAAGAGGATGCTTTGACAAAAGTAGAAGTAGAAAAGGCAATACGTGTAGGAATTAACATGTCTGAAAAAGTGATCGGTCAAGGTGCTAAAAGCTTGATTCTTGGAGAAATGGGCATCGGAAACACAACAAGCAGTAGTGCAATCTTAGCTGCCGTTAGTGGGGCAGAAGTATTAAAGGTTGTTGGGACTGGCACAGGGATTTCTTCAGAAACGTTAATTAAAAAGCAGCGTGTTATTGAACAAGCACTTGCAGATCGTCGTCCGGCAAAGGATGACCCTTTGGATATTTTAGCAAAAGTAGGTGGTCTGGAAATTGCAGCAATGGTTGGTGCGATGCTAGGTGGTGCTTCTCGACAAACACCAATTCTCGTTGATGGATTTATCTCAACAGTAGCTGCGATTTTAGCGACTAAATTATGCAGTAACGTAAGAGAATATTTAATTTTTGGACATCACTCACAAGAGGCTGGCCATACATTTGCATTAGCATTACTAGATGCGAAACCATTATTGAACTTGAATTTCAGATTAGGGGAAGGGACAGGGGCTGCAATGGCTTTTCCTATCTTAGAAGCCTCTACCAGAATCTTGCGTGAAATGGCTACGTTTTCTTCTGCAGGTGTCTCTGACGCGGAGAAAGGAAACGCTGAAAATTAAATTTACTTTTTGTAAAAACTAACTTATAATGACTGATAGAGCAAAGAAGCAAATTACATATAGAACAAATAGGTTCCCTTTATATTAACGAAAGTTCGCGTAGCGGCTTTTGCTAAACGTAAAGGGTGAAAAGGGAAGTTGGTGAAAATCCAACACGGTCCCGCCACTGTAAACGTCTAGAATCTGTTTAGCAATTCCACTGTGCTGTCGGCATGGGAAGGAGAAACGGATTTTCCAAAAAGACGTGAGTCAGGAGACCTGCCTATTCGTTTTTAAGCTCCTTCGAGGAAAGGAAGTTTAAAATGCATGGCATTTTCTGTTATTATTAATAGAATTTTTATTGTCAAACCCCGTCTACACACATGCATTTTATTCTTAGTGCCTTTCCTTATGGATTTGCGCTTTTTTTGTTTTATTTACAGATAGTTAAGAGGAGGAAACAAAAATGACAGGTATGATTAAAAAATGGGGACAAGGAAGTTTAATTTTCATGGGTGCAGTGAGTATGCTCGTTGCATGTGGTAATAACGGTAATACAAATACTGAGGTAGAAGAGACTACGAATGAAGCCGCAGTAGACACGGAAGAAAACGAAAATACGGCAGCTAATAACTCGAATGAAACAACGGAAAACAATGGCGCGAATGAAACGGCAGATGCTGAAGAATTTCCGGTAACAGTAACAGATGATGCTGGTAACGAGGTAACGATCGAATCTGAACCAGAATCCATCGTATCACTTCAGCCAAGTAATACGGAAATCTCTTTTGCACTTGGTTTAGGCGATAAGTTTGTAGGAGTTTCCGAATATGATAATTATCCTCCCGAAGTGGAAGATATTGAAGTTGTAGGGGCGCAGGATATGGATGCCGAGCTCATTTTATCGTTGGCACCTGATTTAGCTCTTGTAACGGATTATCATTTTGAGAATCACCCAGAAATTCTTGAGCAGTATGAAGAGGCAGGGATTGATGTTCTTGTAATTGGGGGAGCTACATCTTTCGAGGGTGCTTATGATTCCATGCGTCTTATCGGCGATGCGACTGGTACATTGGAAGAAGCAGAAGCGATTATTGAAGATATGGAAGAAAGACTCACTGCTTTAACAGAAGCGACTAGTGACATCCCAGAAGATGAAAGAAAAAAGGTTTGGATAGAAGTTGCACCATCACCTGATATCTTTACAACCGGGACAGGTACGTTCATGCATGAAATGCTTGAAGCTATTCATGCAGTAAACGCTGCCGAGGACCAAGAGGGATGGGTTAGCTTAACGGAAGAAGAAATCGTTACGTTAAACCCTGATGTGATCGTAACTACGTACGGATACTATGTGGAAGATCCGATTGCAGAAGTAACATCACGAGAAGGTTGGGATAATGTTCCCGCTGTAGCAAACGATGAAATTTATGACGTGGACAGCGATGCAGTAACTAGACCGGGGCCTCGTTTAATTGAAGGAGTGGAGACACTTGCAGAAGTTATCTACCCGGAAGTTTTTGAATAATAGAGTAGTATGGTTATACATTTTCAGTGGGGGGCTTGTACTTAGTACAATCCTCCTTGGTTTGTTTTACAGTAGTGTTACGATCCCAATCCCGACAATCTTACATATCATTGCAGATCAAACGCTAGGTTTAGGGTGGATGCAGGAAGTTCCAGGTAATGAAGAAGCGATTATTTGGAATATCAGGTTTCCAAGGGTACTATTAGCATTTTTTGTAGGTGCCTCGCTTGCGTTAGCAGGGGCAGCTTTTCAAGGATTGTTAAGAAATCCATTGGCGGATCCTTATACGATTGGGGTTTCATCAGGTGCAGCTTTAGGTGCTGTGTTTGTGATCTTTTTCCAATTCACTATTATTGGTTTGGGGAATTTCACATTACCAATCGTGTCTATTGTCTGTGGATTTTTGACACTCATGCTCGTTTTTGGCTTGGTGAGACTAAGCAGTCGAAGCATGGCCATCGAAACGATTATTTTAGCAGGAATTATTATTGGGGCATTTTTAGGCTCTATTATTTCTTTAATTATTGCTTTGGGCGATAGGGATTCGATGATGCAAATCATTTATTGGCTTTATGGTAGTGTAGGAATGAGAGGTTGGAGTTATGTTCAACTTATTGTTCCGTTTATGCTAGCAGGATCGTTTATGCTGATTATCCATTATCGGGAGTTGAATGCATTGGCGTTAGGCGAAGATGCTGCGGAGCATATCGGCGTGAATGTAAAAAAGGGTAAGATCTTTATTTTAGTCGGAGCATCTTTATTAACGGGGGCTTCTGTCGCTGTTTCTGGTTCCATTGGATTTGTTGGATTAGTGATCCCACATTTGGTGAGGCTTGTTACTGGACCAAATCATCGACATGTTCTCCCTTTATCTATGCTTGTGGGAGGATCCTTTCTTATTCTGGCTGACATCCTTGCCAGAACAATTATAGCACCAAAAGAGCTTCCTATCGGTGTGATTACAGCACTAATAGGTGCGCCATTATTTGCATTCTTGCTTATCAGAGACCGAGTTGGAAGGGGGAAAACGAGATGATTGAAGTGAAAAATCTTTCTGGAGGATATTCAGCCGATGATCCAATTGTTAAAGGACTTAATTTTGATATACAACAAGGAGAGTTTTTTGGGCTCCTCGGACCAAATGGAAGTGGAAAAACAACACTTTTTAAGTTGATCACGGGAACGTTGCCTTTGACGAGCGGTGAGATATTACTGGACAATACATCTTTGTTTTCCCTTTCTAAACTGGAAAAGGCACGCAAAATAGCAGTTCTTACACAGGAATCGCATGTATCCTTTGATTTTACCGTAGAGGAAATTGTTAGTTTAGGACGCTATGCTTTTCAAAAGGGTATTCTTAAAAGCTTGTCTAAGTATGATAAGAACATCATCAGTGATGTGATGGAATTAGCGAATGTTACACAGTACCGGTTTAAACAATTCCGGTTACTAAGCGGTGGGGAAAAACAACGGGTATTACTTGCGAAAGCATTAGCACAAGAACCTCTATTACTATTATTGGATGAACCGACCAATCATTTGGATATTAAACACTCCTTATATATGCTGGATTTATTGAAAGAATGGCAACGAACGAAGCAGTTAACCATTTTTTCCATTTTACACGATATTAATATTGCTGCGCTATATGCGGACCGAATTGCATTATTGCATGAGGGAACTTTTTTAGATATTGGAGAAGTTGAAGTACTTAGAAAAAAAGATCAGCTTAACAAATTATATGAGGTAGACATTCGCACGCAGTCCCATCCGAAAGTACCGAAACCACAGATCTTAATGACACCTAGAAATGAAGTATCAGTAACACGAATGGAACTCGGGAAAGCCTATCAAATGAAGCAGAATGATGATTTTATCCATCTTGAATTTGATCAACCGTTACGTACGATCTCAAACGGTGTGGTTGGAGAAGGGATTCAATGGGTAAAACATTATTGTAATTTTCACGTAGATAAAAATTATGATTGTTCTTCTCCGAAGGAAGAATTAGAAGGATGGATGAGAGATAATGGTATACCTCCTGAGCAGGCTGTAGGAATGATGACGGCGGTACAGTTAAAATATGCGGTAGTCAGAACTGCAAAGATAGAAAACATCCAATTTATTACCGTGGTAACTGCAGGAGTAGGCAACGCCGTAGATATTTCTCAAGAGGGAGACTATGAAAGAGAATACAAAATAGGTACAATTAACACAATGGTTTTTGTAGATGCCCATTTAACCGATGGTGCGTTAGTAAATGCTTGTATGTCGGCTACTGAAGCAAAAACAAAGGCTTTAAGTGATTTAAAAGTGAAAGACCCTTTCACTAATACGATAGCTACAAGCACATCGACAGACAGTCTTCTTATTGGAGTGACGCAACAGGGAGAAGCAACCCCCTATGCCGGTTCAGGTACATTTGTCGGAAAAGGGATTGGACGAATGGTATATGAAGCTACTAGAGAAGCCATTGAATCTGAGTTAAAAAGGAAGATATAGCTGTGTTAGAAATAGTTGTTTCATCGAGTGTCATTATTTTATGTATGGCAATTATTCTGGATCTGCTCATTGGAGATCCGAAATGGCTTCCTCATCCGGTCATCGGTATTGGGAAGCTTATTTTATTATTAGAGAAACGTTGGAATGCCGGTTCGTCTAAAAGAAGAAAAGGATTAGGGGTTCTTTTAACTTTTACGGTGATAGGGACTGTATATGCTCTCTCCTTATCGATGGTTTTACTAGCATTTAAACTACATATTGCGTTAGGGATTTTCCTGGAAACCTACATGATTTTTACGACAATCGCGATTAAAGGTCTTCGGAAAGCAGCTTTACGTGTTTACGTCCCATTATCTCAAGGAGACTATCCGACAGCACGTTATCAATTAAGTATGATAGTTGGAAGAGATACGCAAGATCTGTCAGAATCTGAAATAGTCAGAGGAACGGTTGAAACGCTTGCAGAGAACACCGTTGACGGAATAACTGCACCGCTCTTTTGGGCATTTGTTGGGGGAGCGCCGTTAGCAATGGCCTATCGCGCCGTTAATACCTTAGATTCGGTGGTCGGCTATAAAAATGAGAAATTTCATGATTTCGGTTGGGCCTCTGCCCGCTTGGACGATATCGCTAATTGGTTACCGGCTAGAATAACTTCCGGTTCATTTTGGTTGTCCTCTTTGTTTATAAAAGGGGCGAACAGAAAACTTGCTCTTCAAATAACATTCAGAGATGCTAAAAAGCACCCTAGCCCAAATGGAGGATGGTCCGAGGCGATGGTAGCAGGTCTCATGGGTATTCAACTCGGCGGCATAAACTATTATGATGGCATTATCTCAAGACGGGCTGAAATGGGAGATCCGTTAAGAGAATTGGAAGGTAAGGATATTAAAAAAGCCATAGTATTTATGCATGGGGGCTGGATCGTCTTTTACATTATTTTAAGTGTTTTAATCAGCATCATTTAAAGGAGGATTTCATATGAAATGGCCAAGTCATGGTGGACAACCAGAGGCATTAAGGAAGAGCCTCGATTTTTCCATGCCGAGCGACGTAATTGATTTCAGTGCTAATATTAATCCTTTAGGACCGCCAATATGGATGAAAAAAGAGCTAGGAAAACATTTTTCTGAACTGATAAAATACCCCGATCCGACGTATTTTAAGGCGAGAAAAAGTTTGGCGTTTTCTGAGGACTTGCAACCTGATCAAGTTTTGGTTACAAACGGTGGTGCAGAGGCGATTTTCTTAATCGCCAAATTGTTTGAAGGCAAACAAGCAATAGTCGTCCATCCGACATTTTTAGAATATGAACGAGCGTGTTTTCACTATCATCTAAAAGTGAAGGATGCCTTTTTTTCACTAGACGAGGAGTTCGAACTGCCAATAGATAAAATGATAATGGAATGTAAAACAACGGATGTTATGTTTCTCTGTCGTCCGAATAATCCCTCAGGAACGATTGTAAAAGAAGAAACGGTTCGAAGGTTATTGATAGAAGGGAAAAAGCATGATACATATATCGTTGTAGATGAAGCTTTTGTCGATTTTTTGTCTGGTGAGGAAGCAAGCTTGTCTGGACTTTTAAGCGATTATGAAAATCTGATTATATTAAGGTCTATGACAAAAATGTATGCGATACCTGGGCTAAGAGTCGGATATATATTAGCAGATAAGAAGATTATAAAACAGGCTGGAGACGGACAAATCCCTTGGAGCGTGAATACTTTGGCCGCAAATTTTATACCAGGGATGGTTGAGGACAAGCTATTTTTAGAGACGACTAAAACGTGGTTACAAACGGAATTAACCTTTTTACGCGAGGAACTAGACAAGTTGAATTTCTATATGTCGTCCACACATGTTAACTTTTACTTGTTGCGGGACCGAGAATTTCCGATGGAGATAGATCTTTTGTTTAAACATTTATTAAAGGCGGGGATCGTAGCGAGGCATACGTTTAATTTCAAAGGTTTGGATGGTCATTTCCTTAGGCTGGCAGTCAGGTCTTCCCGTGAAAACAAGGTTTTACTTGAGGCATTAAAAAGCTGGAGAGCGAAGCAATGATCGTATTTATCTCTGGCGGAGCACGATCGGGTAAAAGTGGTCTAGCAGAAAGATTAGCACTTTCCGGCTGTGAGAATGAAAAAGGGAATTTAACTATGTCTAAACTTGTCTACTTGGCAACTTCAAAACGGAGTGACAAGGAAATGGAGGACAGAATTACACGCCATCAAAAAGAAAGGTCGGCCACTTGGGAGACCTTAGAAGAACCAGTTGACCTCGTGTCAGTTTTAAAACAGGCAGAGACTGATAGTGTCATTTTACTGGACTGCTTAACAATCTGGTTAAGTAACGTCATGTTTCATGAAAACTATCATGAGGAAGTGATAAAGACAATAATTAGCGATGTGATTAAGCAGGTGAAAATAAAGAATATTTGCTTATTTATCGTTTCTAATGATGTGAATGAAGAAATTCCTCATGAAAGTGATGTCGTGAATCGATACATCTATACGTTGGAAAAAATACACCATCAATTAACAGCGGAAGCGAGAGAAGTAATACAGGTGATTGCTGGCATACCTGTTTACTGGAAAGGCTAAGTTACTATGAAAAATTCTATGTATGGCTTTTTATTAGCAGTGCAATTTTTGACGAGACTACCTGTTCCGGTCACTTGTCCATGGAATGAAAAAACAAGTCGTTGGGCGATACGATTTTATCCCTTAGTAGGGATGATAGTTGGGTTTATTTTAGCGGGGGGATGGGTTTTACTGAAGGATTTTATCCCTTCCGAGATACTAGCTTTATGTATTATTTCTTTATGGGTCTGGCTAACGGGGGGGCTTCATCTGGATGGATTGATGGATGTGGCAGATGCAGTTGGCTCGAATGCTCCATTAAAGAAAAAGTGGGAAATAATGAAGGATCCGCATGTCGGAAGCTTTGGAATCATTGCCTTGTTATTTGTGTTGGCATGGAAAGTGGTCTTGGTATTTGAACTTCAATTAGCCGAGATAAATGACATAACGATTATACTGGTGATGCTAGGAATTATCGGCTTTGCTCGTTTTCATGCCGTGTTGCTTTTAGGCGTATTTCCTTCTGCAAAAACAAGTGGTTTAGCATGGGAATGGAAAAAGAATCTAACTATTTTTGATATTTTCTTTTCTTTTTTACCATTAGTAATACTATGTGTATTTGCACCGAATGTCATATTCCTTGGTCTAGCATATGGTTTGTTTATCCTCGTTTATGGTGTCTGGATGATGAAAACATTTAAGGGGACGAATGGAGATTTAATAGGAACTGCAATTGAAGGAGGAGAATTATGGGGGCTACTCAGCGTTTGGATATTTTTCTTGTACGGCATGGGATAACAAAATGGAATCAGGATAAAAGATATTTAGGACATTCGGATGAGTCTGTTTTACCAGGAGTTTTTGAAGAAATGTCGGAGCTAAAACAAGAGCTGAATAAATATTCATTTGATACTATTTTTACGAGTGATTTAAAACGGTGCCGGGAAACATCTGATTATTTGGTTGGCAATAAGCTAAACGAGTGCATTGTAGATCAACGATTGAGGGAGCTGCACTTTGGTGAATGGGAAGGCAAAACGTATGAAGAATTAAAAACGAATCATGTCTATCGGAATTGGATTGACGACTGGGAAAGTTACAATCCTCCTACTGGAGAAACAGCTATTCAATTTAAATCCCGAATCAACGAATTTCTCGGTGAAGTCTATGAAAAAGCGCAATCTAAGACGTGTAATCATAATCAAGTGCTCGTAATTACGCACGGAGGAGTAATTAAATATATTCTTTCCTCACTAAAAGAGTCTTCTTCCATTTGGGATTTCAAGATCAAACATGGAAATGGTGTCCGAATTTCGCTTGAATATCAAGAAGGAGGTTGGCTGTGCAACTCTATATCGGAGGTTCCTACGCCGGAAAAAGAATAGCAGTAAATAAAAGATATGAAAACTCCAGTTGGCTATCCAGTTATAATGGGAATCTTCTTTTAGATTGGAAATCAACATGGCTGAGAAACACACATCTCGTGATAGAAGGTTGGGAATACTGGTTAAAAGAAAGCATACATAGCACAGAGATAGATAAGATTCGTCAACAATACAAGCTGTTATTTCAAGAAATACTGGAAGAAGAGGCGAAACGGGATGAAACGGTGATCCTCATTATGTTGGAAATCGGCAAAGGAATCGTACCAATTAATGAAACAGACCGTAAATTAAGGGATGTTGCCGGCTGGATACAGCAGGATGCTGCTGAAGCAGCAAAAGAAGTTTTCTATGTTTGGCATGGACTAGAAAAGAGATTGAAATAACAGGCACATTTCATGTGTGGATTAACGGGATGATATTGATTCACATTAGTAGAAAGTAAACCTAAAATTAGATAAGACTATTCCCCCTTTGATTACCATAAATATAATATTTATCCATAATAAATAAGGAAACATGTTGTAATAAAACCGTCCAGGTAGTATAGTAAAATCATTGATTTTGATATAAAAGAAAAGACGAGGTGCATTTTCTTTAAAGGAGAATATTATGGGTAGAAATTCTAGGAAAATAGATATTTTGAATGCTGCTTCGAAAATTGTTGGGGAAAAGGGAATCTTTAATTTAACGTTGGAAGCCGTTGCTTTAGAAGCAGGTTTCAGTAAAGGTGGACTCCTATATCATTACCCATCGAAAGAAGCTTTAGTTAAAGGAATGGTGGAACATTTAGCTAGTAACTATCGTGAAAAAATTGAGTTAAGTGCAACAGAAGACCCGGTTGAAAGAGGAAAATGGACACGTGCTTACGTAAATGTAACATTTACTCAGTCCTATAAAAATAAAAATGTGAACTCCGTACTATTAGCTGCAAAAGCGGTGGATGCAAAATTATTAGATCCAATTCGGGAGCTTTATAAGGAATGGCAAGATAAACTTGAAAACGATGGGATTGATCCTACGAAAGCAACAATTATTCGGCTAGCATCGGACGGAATCTGGTTATCCGAACTATTTGACATTGAACCACTGGATGATATTGAAAAAGAAAGAGTGTTCAAAGAGTTAATTGATTGGACAAAATAAGAAGCTTTGTAAAA
>NZ_JBIMEV010000063.1:0-24977 GCF_051262595.1 Salipaludibacillus sp. CF4.18 | reverse complement strand
ATTAACTCCCGGATCAATGTAAATTTCCCTTGAGAGCTTCGATAATATGAGGTCACTGAAAATTTGCCTATCAGTGGCCTTTTTTTAATTACCGACAATCTTATGTTCCATTATCACTTCTTTCTTGAAGAAATTCTCTGGTTTCTCTTGGTGTCAAACCTTGTAAAAATGCTTCCTCCATTAAAACTATCCACTCAGCATCAACTTCCTTACTATTACCTTTATCTTTTATTTCAATCATAATTTCCCCCCACAATTTACAATCTACCCACAACCTCATTTTTGTTCATTATATAGAACCAATTGACGATAAAAATATCCCTTTTAGGAATGGTTGGCATAAGTGAAAATGATATTCTATTTTAGGCGAGTTACCATATATTTACTATAACATTACTAAGAAATACAACTGTAAATAGTTGTTTATACCTATTTTACCAGAGAATGAAATAGTATTTTGTTCTCTATATTGAACCTAAGGGTGAATGCTCGAGAATAAGCCCGAAAGTGCAACAGTCCGCGGAAAGCGTCCGCCTAGAGCTAGTTGGATCCTCTCTGTTCAACAAAAACAATAATCTTTAACAAACCGATAATTTTATAAATTATCATGTTAAAAAGGACCCTGAAAAGTTTCATCAGGATCCTTTTAATTTTCTCTTTTATTAATGCATGTTTGCAGTTTCCTTTTGAAAGAACCACTTCAATGAACGATATACATCCTCTTTATCTTTTAAAATATAATGTCTAAATCGTTTATCCTGGATTTTATTATAGGCATTCATAAGAGTAGAGTTACGATTGTACTGATTAACTTCTCCATAACCAAACATACTCGATATTTCCATTAACTCGTTCACGTATTTCATACACCTTTGATTATCTGAAGTTAAATTATCACCATCTGAAAAATGAAAAGGATATATATTATATCTTGAGGGTGAATACTCTTGATCAATAAGTTCTAATGCTTTGATATAAGCAGATGAGCAAATCGTTCCACCACTTTCACCTTTCATAAAAAAGTCATCCTCTGAAACCTGTTTTGCCTCTGTATGGTGCGCAATAAAGGCTATGTCTACTGTTTCATATTTGGTTCTTAAAAATCTGGTCATCCAAAAAAAGAAACTTCTAGCCATATACTTTTCAAAACGTCCCATGCTTCCAGATGTATCCATCATCGCTATAACAACTGCCTTCGATTCAGGCTTAACTTTTTCTTCCCAAGTTTTATAACGAAGATCATCATTGTATATAGGTGCTACCCCTGCCTTACCGTCCATTGCATTTCGCTTAATCGCTTCTAATATTGTTCTTCTCTTATCCACATTTCCCATTAAACCTTTTTTTCTTATATCATTAAACTCAATGTTCTCAACAATGACATTATCTTCTTCTTTTTGCTTTAAATTCGGTAGTTCTAATTCCTCAAATAACATTGCTTCCAATTCAGTTATAGATACTTCCGCTTCATAATAATCTTTCCCTGCCTGATCTCCCGCACCGTCTCCTTGCCCTTGACCTTGCTTTTGAGGCTCTCTTGCTACAACATCACCCACGCCACTCTTACCATCACCTTGCCCTACATGTTTGCTTTTGTCATGATTATATCTAATTTTGTATTCATCCAATGAGCGAATTGGAACTTTAATCAGATCCCGTCCATTTGACATTACTATGCTTTCTTCACTTACTAAATCTGGCAGATTTTTTTTAATGGCTTCTTGAACTTTTTCATGGTGTCTTTGCTGGTCTTGCTGTCCTTTGCGGTGGAGGGACCAATTCTCATTTGAAACGATAAAGTTCTTCCCCCGTACGTTTGCCATCGGTAAACCCTCCTTTAATACAAGTGGTGGATTTGAAACCTTTGTACCCTCTTCTTATTTTATACTATGCACCTAGGACAGTTAGTTGCCAAAAAACTATACAGAAACCTCTTATTTTCTTAACATTAACTTTAAAAAATAGAAATAATAACTCTTAAAGTAAAAGCTTTGATATAGAAATACCAAAATAATCTAAAACCCTATACGTTTACTATATTTATGATCAGTGAGTTTCGTCGAACAAAGGCTATCCGAGATCTAACCAAGATAAGAAAACAACTAGGGTTAGACTCAAATTAAAAAATGTCTGATCCACAATATTATGGTCCAGACATTTTTCAAGGAATCATGCTGAAAATAACATATGATAACAAACAGTTATTCTCTTTATTTCATACTAATTTTTATTTAAAAAAACGCATATTTTCCGGTGGCCAAAAGGTCATATTCGCTTCCCCTACAATCATTTCTGTTGACACAAACCCAATATGACGACTATCTACACTATTTTGCCTGTTATCTCCTAAAACAAACACATGCCCATCAGGCACAGTCGTTTTTCCAGTCTGCCCTTCCAAATCAAAATCTTCCGTAAACAGACCATTTTCATGAGCTTCTCGATGCACCTCTAAAAATTCCTCGTCATGTGCAACACCATTAATATATAGCATGTCATCTTCGTAATATATTTCATCACCCGGCAAGCCAATCACTCTTTTAATATAATCAGATTCCTCTGTAGCATGAAAAATAATTAAATCAAATCTACTTGGCTCCTTCATCTCGTATCCTACTTTATTCACAATGATTCTTTCCCCATCGTGAATCGTAGGCATCATCGATTTACCGTAAACGATATAATTAGTAAATAAAAACCCTCGCACAAAAAAAGTAAGAATTAACACTACCGCTATTAATTTTGAAAATGACCATATCATACGTTTCCAAGTTTGTTTCCTAGGACGATTGTCTGGTTCAGGTGCTTGGTCCGTATTCATTTTTTTGACTCCTTTTTATCTAAATTTCCCCTTATACATACTTATAGGGCTTATTAAGATAATTGCCTCGAAACAGTGTTTATAAACCAAATATTAAGAAAGTAATATAACTGTTAACATACTGTAACAATTGGGTGTAAGCGCATTCAATATAACTGAAATAAATCTAAGTTACGACATTATTATAATACGGTTTTTTTCTCATCTAAGTTACCTTCCTGTTTCTTCTACCTCGATCTGTCCTGCACAGAAGAAATCGTAAAAAAGGGGATCTCTCCCCCCTTTTTACTTTTTATCTATTCAAAAGGCTTCCTACATAAATTAGCAAATCATTTGCTGAATTAGTATTATAACCATGTTCGTCTACAAGTCTTGCGATTACTTCGTTTATCTTTTTTAATTGGTTTTCATCAGGCGTTTTAGTTGAAGTGGTTATTTTAACAACATCTTTCAAATCAGAAAATAACTTTTTCTCAATTGCTTCCCGCAGTCTTTCATGGGAATGGTAATTGAACTTTTTACCTTTTCTCGCATAGGCTGAAATTCGAATTAATATTTCTTCCCGGAAAGCTTTTTTCGCATTTTCAGAAATTCCTATCTGTTCTTCAATAGATCTCATCAGTTTATCATCAGGATTCATTTCCTCACCAGTTAACTGATCGCGAAGTTTATTTTTGTTACAGTATGCTTCAACGTTATCTAGATAATTATTCATTAACGTTTTCGCCGACTCCTCATAGGAATAAACAAATGCTTTTTGAACTTCTTTCTTGGCCATTTCGTCGTACTCTTTCCTTGCAACTGAAATTAAATTCAAGTATCTTTCGCGATCTTCTTTTTTAATGGATGCGTGCTGATTTAAACCTTCTTTTATAGAACGTAAAACATCAAGAGCATTGATAGAAGTTAATTCTTTCCGAATAATCGCAGATGAAATACGATTGATGACATACCTGGGGTCAATACCTTCCATTCCTTCATCCCCAAATTCTTTTTTCAATTCTTCCACATCCTGATTATTAAAACCTTCTACGTTTTGTCCGTCGTAAAGTTTCATTTTCTTCAATGAATCTACGTCTTTTTTCTGTGATTCCTTTAATCTGGTCAATACTGTAAAAGTTGCTGCCACTTTTAACGCGTGTGGGGCAATATGGACATGGGAAATATCGGATTCCTGGATCATTTTTTGATAAATTCGTTCTTCTTCACTTACTCTTAAATTATATGGAATCGGCATAACTATCATTCGAGAATGTAATGCTTCATTTTTCTTGTTCGAAATAAACGATTTATACTCAGCTTCGTTGGTGTGTGCAATGATCATTTCATCAGCTGATATTAGCGCAAATCTACCTGCTTTAAAATTACCTTCTTGTGTCAAAGATAAAAGGTGCCACAAAAACTTTTCATCACACTTTAACATTTCTTGAAATTCCATCACACCTCGATTGGCTTTGTTTAATTCTCCATCGAAACGGTAGGCTCGCGGATCAGACTCAGAGCCATACTCTGCGATCGTTGAAAAGTCGATACTTCCAGTTAAATCGGCGATATCTTGTGACTTTGGATCAGAAGGACTAAATGTACCGACACCAACTCTTCGATCCTCTGAAAGAAAAATCCGTTCAACTTGAACATCTTCAATCCTATTATCGTATTCATTTTCTAGCCTCATCATATTTAATGGAGAAAGATTTCCTTCTACACGAATTCCATATTCCTCGAAAAAACTTTTGCGCATATGTTGTGGAATCAGATGAAGAGGGTCCTCATGCATCGGGCAACCCTTGATCGCATAAACTGCTCCCTTATCTGTTCTAGTGTATTGCTCCAAACCTCGCTTTATCATTGTAACGAGTGTTGACTTCCCTCCACTAACCGGGCCCATCAAAAGTAAAATTCGTTTTTTAACATCTAATCTTCTGGCTGCAGAGTGGAAATATTCTTCTACTAATCTTTCAATAGCTTCTTCTAAGCCAAATATTTGATCTTTGAAAAATAAGTAGCTTTTTTTACCATCTTCCTCAACTACTCCCGCATCTTTAATCATGTTATAAATTCTGGAATGAGCTGTCTGGGCTACTTCCGGATGTTCATGTAAAATATCCAGATAATCAGCGAAGGTACCTTCCCACTTTAACTTCTCCTCTTCTTCTCTGTGCTCTTGAATTCTATTTATAATGTTCATTATACCCTCCTTAATAGCTGGTCTTTCATTTTTAAAGTTATGATTCATCTTATGCAAACACCTAAAAGAAGATTCACTTTCCTATGAAAAATGAAAATAAGTTGACCATTCATTCATCACTTATTTTTATGCTCTGGAATAGTCATTAAAGGTTCTTTGCTCGAATTAAATGCAGGAATTCAATAGGAATTTAAACATTCAAAAAGATATATATATAAAGATATAGGATAATCACTTTCGCTTCTTTCCGATTCAAAGTAAAATAAATATAATAAATTCTTTTTTGAAAAGACCGTACCGCTTTTTTATTAATAGTGAGAGTGTGTGAGATTATGCGTATAATGATTGGAAACTTTTTCATCCTTTTATTTGTTAGTGTTTTTTCTTTGTTTTTTATGTGGACTGCCAGAGAATTATCTTCCGTAAAATCATTAGATAATTTCCTCGGCGAGACTATTCAATTAGAAGATATTATTTTAACCTATAACAGCAAAATTTTAGACCACGATGGTAATATTATTTCTGATATATATTCAGAAGAAAATAGAATCGCAGTATCTTACTCAGATATTCCATCCAAATTTGTAGAAGCCTTTGTTGCTGCTGAAGACCAAAAGTTTTACGCACATAAAGGATTTGATACTGGGGGCATAGCAAGAGCTTTCTTAGTAAACCTTCAAAACAAATCAATTGAACAAGGAGGAAGCACGTTAACACAACAGTTGGCACGGAATTTATATTTAACTCATTCTCAGACATATGAACGGAAACTAACTGAGCTACTCTATGCTTATCACCTAGAAAAGAAATTTTCCAAAAACGATATTATGGAAATGTATTTGAATACTGTGTATTTTTCAAATGGTGTATATGGAATAGAAGCTGCAAGTAACTATTATTTTAGTAAAAAGACAGATGAACTAAGTATTGCAGAAATTGCATTTCTCAGCTCAATCCCTAATAGCCCTGCTCATTATAATCCTTTAACCAATAGCGAAAATACTCATCAACGGAAAGAGTGGATATTAGAAAAAATGTATGAGAATCAGTTTATTACGGATAAGGAACTAGAAGAATCTTTAGAGGATATGATTACCCTTGAGATATATGAGAAAAAAGATAGCTTTCCTGATTATGTAACATATGTTCATTATGAGTTAAAGCAAATTGTTTCAGCTGAAGAGGGATTTATGCAAAAAATACATTCCGCTTCTTCACAGGAAGAACGAACTTCTTTCGAAGAAAAATTAGCAAAACGGGTAGAGGAGTTGATATCATCCGGAATTACCATTGAAACTGCTTTAAATCCAAGTATTCAAACGCATGCTCTTTCAACAATAAATCGTTTATTAGAAAATAGACCCATTCAAGCAGCGACTTCTATTATCGATCATGAGCAAGCAGAAATTGTCGCAATTACTGGAGGAGTTTCCTATGATAAATTTAATTTTCACCGCGGTTTCCAAGCTTACCGTCAACCCGGATCAGTAATCAAACCATTGCTTGTATATGCCCCTCTTCTTGAAGAAACAAGTCTAAATATGGCCTCTGTTATTGATGCTGGTCCTATTAATCGAAATGGCTATTCTCCAAAGAATTTTGGTGGTGCTATTTATGGGAAAGCGACAATAGAAACAGCCTTAAAAAACTCATATAATACCGCTGCGGTTAGAATGCTTGACACAGTTGGAATTGAAACTGCTTTTTCTTATGTAGATCAATTTAATTTTGCAAAAGTCAGCTCATCTGATTATAAACTTCCCTCAGCATTAGGGGGGTTCGAACATGGGATGACTGTTAATGAATTAACTCAGGCCTACTCTACATTTTCAACGGACGGAATATACCATTCCCCTAAAGCCATACGTAACATCATGGACGCCGATGGAGAAGTCCTGTACTCCATGGAAAAAGAAAATTTAGAAATATGGAGTGAGGATACAATTGCAGATTTACGAAAAATGCTCGCTAAAGTTGTATCAGAAGGAACTGGAAAAGCAGCTCGTTTGAATAGTGCTGGTTATACAGGAGGGAAAACAGGAACTACAAATGAATTTCATGACTTGTGGTTTATCGGAATGAATGATCGTTATACGACTGGATTATGGATGGGCAAAGATGAGCCAAGCTCTCTAATAAACGAAAGCAGCCAAAATCTTCATACCAAATTGTGGCGTGATATTATGAATGGTATTAATTAATCAACTATAAGGACTGGTAAAGCTAATTTTTATTTTGCAGAAACTGGGCAGCTACAATGGAACACAATAAGGACACTGAAAAAATCGTTCATCACTTTTTCAGTGTCCTTATGTTGCTATTATGTGTGAATCTTAAACAGGTAACCCCGCAATAATACTATTATATAACTTGACGATCGCATAAAAAATAACTGCTAAAAAAGCAAACCAAAAAAAGAGATGGAAGAAAATTAGTCCAATTAGGGCAAAGGCTGATAATGAATCACTGACGCGATAAATGAAGTAAATAAAGTAAATAAAACAAGTTAGAACAAACACACCCAATAGTGCAAAAATTTCAAATGTAGCGGGAACCGATGCGATACCACCTATTAGAAAAATCCAGGAGCCTTTCCTAACATTTTTCAATTCGCTTCCATCTTGATCCCGGGAAAAAAAAAGTAAAGAAAGCTCATTCACCGTAACAGCTATTAACTTCATAGCCGCAAACAGCATGAAGAAAAACAGCCATAAAACAAATAAAAGAATAAGGTCAATCCCTCTTGCCGAAAGGAATTCAATCATACCAGAGTATAAACCGATTTCCTGTAAATACTGAATAGCCAGTCTCTCTAAATAAATCGCAAATGAAAGACCGAACAGTAGAATTGCAATAAGAGGAAAATGACTAGTTAAATAAGTGTTTTTCATAATTGACCCCTATTATAAACATAAATTTTTATGTAATCTGATAAACTTTGTTGTATTTGAAAAGAATTCAAAGAAGCGAAAAGCGGCTACTCCGGCAGGATCATAACTGTCGAAGACGCCACGGGCTGGTTTCGCGGGGAGACTGTTAGCAGTGCCCGTGGAAATTAACCGCCTTGAGCGGATTCCAGACCCTCGTTCCAAGTACTCAACAGTCTTTATGAAAACACCTTAAGCATAAACTAACCTTATTGATAAAAATTAAATATCAGTAGAATGTGTCAAATACTCTCGCTATTTATTTAAGTTTTATAAATGATGTTTCACTTCATAAGCATAAATTTTATTTCCGGAAGTAGGACTCTTATCAAGGTTCTCACGTCTTTTTTTATGAGCCTGTTTGAAAGAATCACTGTGGATCCATGACTCATAGTCATCTTTTGTCTCCCACTTCGTTAACACTATTTGATAATTATCATCTTCTTCTGGGTCTAAAAATAAGAAATCCAAGCAACCAGGAACCTGCTTCATTTTCTCGGAGCTTTCGGCAAAACGATTTGCTACGTTTTCTCGTCCCTCTTTAGGTACATGCAATTCATTCATTACAACATACATGAATACGACCTCCTTTTACTATCATTATTATACGTTATTTATACTAAGATTCAAAGATTTCCACACTCAAAATTTAGGTCCGCAATGTTTCTTTCTCTCTTAAAACATGGTATATTGAGGTGTAGATAACGTCTAAGGAGGCATTCCCATGGGACTAGCTTTAATTACAGGTGTTTGTATAGTCTTTCTTATCGCCATTTTTACAGGTGGATATAACTCAAACCCTCACAAAAAATAAAATAAAAAAACCGTCCCATGTTTGTTGGTGACGGTTTTTTTATTTAGCCTATCCAATGGACGGAAAATTTTGTTGACGCAACGCTTCATATACAACGATGGCTGCAGTATTCGAGAGATTTAATGAGCGTATCTTATCCGTTTGTGGAATACGAAAACATCTCTCTTGATACTTCTCTGTTAGTTCTTTCGGAAGTCCTTTTGTTTCTTTGCCAAACACAAAAAAGTAATCTTTTTTCAAGTCACTGTAATCAATCTCATGATAATGTTTCGTCCCGATTGTTTCAATAAAGTAAAACTCGCCTTCAGGATACTTCAAAAAAAGTTCCTCTATATTATCATAATGATCAACTTTAACATTCGGCCAATAGTCGCAGCCTGCTCGTTTTAACATTCTATCATCCGTTGAAAACCCTAGTGGATGTATGAGATGTAATCCCGTATTTGTCCCGGCACAAGTTCTAGCTATATTACCTGTATTTGCAGGTATTTCTGGTTCATGTAAAACGACGTGTAATCCCACTGCTTTCACCTCTAGTATACTCATTCTTTATCCAAAAGCTATCTTACCATGACAACCAAACAAAAGAAAGAAGCCTCTCTAATAGATTAGGAAGAGGCTTCCAAGCTTTCGACAAAAAGAATTAATTCTTCTGTGGATACTTCTTTACCAATTACCTGATAAGAAGGTACCTTTTCATTGGTTTCTTCAAACAACCCTTTTTTATCAACAAACGTATACTGAATAGAAGGGAGAGGATCGGCAAAATAGCTAAGCTCCCCAATATAATCAGAAACTTCTACAACCTCAGTATCAGGCTTACGTACTCCGGAAAAATCCATATTCAAATCAAGATGCTCTCTTAAAGAGGGAATATCTAGTCCTTGAATATTTTGATCTTGTATAAGGTCGATTTGCCGATTATTTTCTCCAATAAAACTTGATACCAAAAGTTCATCTTCATAAATTGTTTCTTCCATATCCCACCCATCCAAATCGGATTCAGGAATGAGTACTGGAAAAGGAAGCTCTTTCTTCGCTTGAGAGAAAGTAGCCTCTGCATGTGAGCATGCTACAACGATAACGATTAAACAACTCATTACTATAAAATTTTTTCTGAAACATCTCATTCGTATTCGCATAGAAACACCGTATCTTTCTTTGGACAGATTTAGACATACTCAAAAGCGTTATGGAAAAGCCTAAAAAATATATTTTCACTATATCATAATCTCTTATTAAAGAGGGCCATAATTAGAAACTCTTCACTTCAGATTTGATTGCTCTACAATTTGAAAAAATTTGTAGTTTATTTTAGGTGTCCAAGCTGTAGAGTCTTCATATGCCCAATATCTCATACGACTATTCGTTGTATGGGCATTAACAAGGGGCATTCGATTCGCATCTTTGTCAACTACAATTGTAGTGTGTTGCCAGCGTCCGTCACCGTTAAAATCATAACAAATAACGTCTCCTCTCATTAATTCTTCCGCTGAAGATACTTCTCTTGCTTGTAATCCGCTATTAGATCCACTTAAATACCATCGAAAAGAATGGGCGACTGCCCAACTGAAGCTCCAATTCTTATTCGTATTCCACCAGCCTTCGCCTCGGTTTGGTATCCCTTTCATCGGTGCTCCACCTGCACGAAGACACTGCGATATATAATTTGTACAATCAACATCAAAGGAATTGTACTCAGGATTATAATCATCCCACCATCTCTCCGCATATCTTGTAGCAGCAAGTCTTTCATATTCAAATCTTTCATTATTTCGCTGATCAGTGGTTAAATCTAGTTTTTTATATGAGTCAATCTCTTCATTGTCTGAATAGCCATCTGGATACACTAGGTAATCATCGACCATTTCCTCTCCATCAATAACACCTCTGCGATACTGATTTATTTCTTCCAAGTATGCTTTTTTCTTATGAAAATGAAAATATGTTATTTTCATTAAATAATCAAATACAACTCGTTCGCCCAAATGTTCATGGTTAAGTACTTCGACATCAACACTATTTTTCATTGTTGTACACTGACGTGTCTTTTGTTCTTTTAATTTCCTTTTACATGCATCTGCATCCTCTTCACGAATGAATGGATTCCCATTTAAATGATCTTCCTCCCCAACAAAACAAACGAGACAATTTTTCCAATACTGTTCCAACACTTCTATTGTCTTTTTCAAAATTGTTCCCCTCCTTGTCACTCGTTCTATACATATTCAAGGGACAGTGAGGATCACCCTAAAAAAAAGAAAAATCCTCCAAAAGTTTTGGAGGAGGGCAGGTATTCTATTTATAAGATGGGGTGTTAAGAAGAAATTCGCTCAAATGATCCTTCAAGCCTTAACAGAATTTCCTTTTTATCCAAACCACCACCGTAACCAACCATAGAACCATTGGTACCGATTACACGATGACAAGGAATGATAATAGGAACTGGATTTCTATTATTAGCTCCTCCTATGGCTCTTACAGCTTTTGGGGAACCTATTTCTGTAGCAATTTGCTTATAGGATTTAGTGACACCATAAGGAATACTAGCCACTTTTTCCCACACTAACTTTTGAAATCTCGTACCGATTAAATCAAGGGGTAAACGAAAATCTTTAAGTTCGCCATTAAAATAAGCGCAAAGTTGTTCCTCAACCATTTTCAAGGGGGGGCTCTCGTTTAGTAGTGTTGCATTGATCTGTAATTTTCTTAATTTCATATTGATAGAAGTACTTGTGTCACTTGCTGAACCGAATTCAATGAAGCAAACCCCTTTGCTCGATTGAACCACAGTTAAAATACCAATTGGACTATCCATTTCAGCGTAATAATACGGATGTTTCGCCATCAATTGCTCCTCCTTCAGTTCAGTCTACTAAAGCTTATCTTACTGAACTTCATCGTTTTGTTCGAAGAGGACCCCGCTCCTTGTCCTGTGATTTAAGCGCTTTATCTATCTCAGCCTCTGCTTCTAAGTCATTTTCTTTCTTTTTCGCTTCTTTAAGCTTTGTCTCAGCTTCATTACTAGAAGTAATTTGACTGATAGCCCACGCAGATGTTCCTCGAATTACTGGTCTTGGATCCTCAAGTAATAATGTATACAGTGTTTCTAACGCTTCTTTTTCTTTAAAGAATCCGAGTGCGACAATTGCATTACGTTGAATAGGTTTCTTCCCTCGCCATGATCCTGACATTTTGCCGTATTTCTCCTTAAATTCTCTGTTACTAATCGTAAGTAAAGGAATTAATGTAGGTTTTACAGTCTCAGGATCTGGCTCCATCTCGGGATGATTGTGCGCATCCTTGCCTTTATTCTTTGGACAAACTACTTGACATGTATCACATCCATACAAACGATTACCAATCTTTTTTCTGTATCTTTCCGGGAGCATCCCTTTCGTTTGCGTTAAAAAGGCAATACATTTATTCGAATCTAATTGTCCTCCCTGAATGAGTGCATCAGTTGGGCAAGCATCTACGCATTTATTACAAGAACCACATTGGTCAAGCAAAGGTTGATCTTCCGGTATATCAACTGTAGTAATCATCTCACCCAAGTATACATAGGATCCAAACTCTGGTGTAATGATCGCACAGTTTTTAGCGCTCCAGCCAATACCCGCTCTTTCAGCGACAGCTCTATCCGAAAGTTCTCCGGTATCAACCATTGCGGTTGACTTAGAACCAGGCACTTTTTTTTCAATAAACTCGACAAGAAGATTTAGTTTTCTCCTTAATACATGATGATAATCTTCTCCCCACGAGGCCCGGCAAAATATTCCCCTTCTATCCCCTCGTTTTGATTGAGGTGCATTTTTCATTTTTGAAGGGTAAGCTAACGCAATAGAAATAATTGTTGATGCCTCGGGTAGAAGCATTTGAGGTTCTGTTCGCTCTTTAAGCGAGCCTTTTTCAAATCCTGATTGATACCCTAATTCTTGCTGTTGTTTTAAGCGGGACTTGAGTGTTACAAAAGGGTCCGCGGATGTAAACCCAATTTTATCAATCCCTACATGCTTACTATATGCAATTAGTTCTTTCTTTAACTGGGCATTCATCACGGTATTCCCCCCCTTTTTTTCTATTTAATATCTATAATATCTTTACAAAGCGAAAAAGCAGCGTTTCTATAGTAGAAACACTACTTCCCATAATTAACATATATTTTAATTTTTATAAATAAAATTGGAGCGGGTGATGAGAATCGAACTCACATCATCAGCTTGGAAGGCTGAGGTTTTACCACTAAACTACACCCGCAGTATTAACTTCTTTCAACTGATTCTTCTAATAACCTGATATCTATTTTACTACTCTGCTTAGAAAATGTCAATAATAATTACCGATGTTATCAATTCCGCGAAAATGGTTATATATAAATTGTGGAATTAATTTTATGAAAATCTAGAAAATAACTGAAAGAGGTGTTTTACGTGAAATACTCACGCATTAAGGACTTACAAAAAGAAGGACAGCCAGCACAAATACAACAGCGACAGCCTGGAATAGAAAGTGAAATGAATCCAGAGCCCGTATATGATGATCCTGACTACAAAGGTTCAGGAAAGTTAAAAGATAAAGTTGTGTTATTAACAGGAGGAGATAGTGGGATTGGACGAGCTGTAGCAATAGCTTTTGCAAAAGAAGGTGCAAAATTAGCGATCGTGTATTTAGATGAAAATGATGACGCAGAAAAAACAAAAGCTATTGTGGAAAGCTACGGATCTCCTTGCAAGCTCATTCCTGGTGATGTCGGTGAAGAGAAGTTTTGCTTTGAAGCAGTAAGTAAAACTATCGACGAGTATGGTCAATTGGATTCTTTAATAAATAACGCTGCCGAGCAGCATTACCAAGAGAAGATTGAAGATATATCATTTGAGCAATTGGAGCGCACCTTTAAAACAAACATTTTCTCTGCATTCCATTTAATTAAAGCAGCAAGACCCCACCTTAAACCAGGAAGCAATATCGTGAACACTGTTTCTATCGTGGCTTATCAAGGTATGCCTGTATTAATGGATTATGCCGCTACAAAAGGCGCTTTAGTTGCATTAACAAGATCTTTATCGGAAAATCTTGTCTCAAAAGGAATTAGAGTAAACGGGGTTGCTCCCGGGCCAATTTGGACACCGCTCATCCCTGCATCATTTCCTGCAAGCAGCGTTGCTAAGTTCGGGACAGATACTCCAATGGGACGACCAGGACAGCCCGCTGAACTCGCCCCATCCTATGTGTATTTAGCATCTGATGATTCATCTTACGTTTCAGGACAAGTGCTGCATGTAAATGGCGGAAAAATTGTAAATGGTTAAGAATCAATGAAGTCTAAAAACAGAGACTAAAAATTTAATGGTTTTTTCTCGTTATTTCCCATCTATATTTTCTGTTAAATAAGAAAAGCTATAGAGGAGATAAAACGAGGAGGATCATAAATGAAGAAGAGAATATTACTATTATTATCACTGTGTTTCATTTTAATGACGGTTGCTTGCGGTGACAATAACATGAATAACGCTTATGAAGGGCAAAGACAAAGCTTACAAGGTCAGCATATGAAAAATGGCCTTCAAACTAGAGAGGATGACAACCTTTCGAGTATTAAAACGGATATGTCAAGCTCTGAATATCCACACACGAAATCATTTCAAGTGCAAGAAGCAGAATTTGATTTTGAAATTGATGAAAAACAGTCCCATCCAGAAGCATTATATCATGGTAATTTCCCGCTAGAAGGAATACCTAATCTTAACGAGTTTTTCCCTCGAGAAGGATTTCCAGATCTAAATATTCAACAACCTTCTCCAGACCAAGAGCAACCTGCTCCCGAGCAGACCCGGCCTGAACCGGAACCTGAACAAGCCGATCAAGGTCAACCTAAACAGGAACAACGTCAGCAACCAGATCAAGGTCAGCCTAGTCAACAGCCTCAGCAACCTGAACAAGCGCAACAGCCTGATACGACGCAAGGTGGTAATCAAGGTACTCAACAAGAAGAGCAGCAAGTTATCGATTTAACCAATCAGCAGCGAAGAGAAAATGGACTTTCCGATTTACAAGCTGATGATGCTTTAAGTAATGTAGCCAGAGCAAAATCGACGGATATGCAGCAAAATAATTACTTTTCCCACACTAGCCCAACCTACGGATCTCCTTTTGATATGATGAGGGATTTTGATATTAATTATAGTTCCGCTGGAGAAAATATCGCTCAAGGTCAACGATCACCACAAGAAGTTGTGCAAGCATGGATGGATAGTCCCGGTCATAGAGAAAATATATTAAACGGAACTTACACCCACATCGGTGTGGGTTATGATCCAAACGGCAATCACTGGACACAAATGTTTATCAGTAAATAAATTACGGCGAGAGGGATGTGGCGAGTGAATGCCACATCCCCTTTTTAATTTTTGAAATCCAACTTTTTTAGCACATCGTTTCTTTACATCTGTTTCTTTTCATATTTCCATTTAGTATCTTCTATTTCCTGTTCTCCATTCCCCACGCCTTTAATTAAACCAATTCCTTCAATTTCTTTTAAAAGCTTATAAACAGTTGCTAAAAACCTTTTCTGCCAGTTCAGTTGTTGTTGGATACGTCTTTGTATTATTTTCACGAATATGTATTAAAAGCTTAACCCGTTTCTTTTGACGTGCATCTTCCTTGTATTTACCAGTAACTATATTTTTGAGAGGATCACTAATAAATACACCGAGCACAATACCTATCATAACTAAAAATAAATCATATAAAATTACACTCACAATAATCACCCTCCTTAAAGCATTAGTTTATCAAATTGACACTACAACCGAAAGTTTACTATTGATTTAATAAACCATCTAAACGAAAAATGGATGTTAATTTCTGATAATATCAACAAAATATATTGCATTTTTTGTTCATTGGTTATATAGTTAATTACATAAGTAACTAACCAGGTAAGGAGGTTGCATGAATGAAAAGTTCATTAGATGAAAATAAGCCAATATTTCTTCAAATTAAAGAACAAATTGAAGATTCTATTATAAATGAAACAATTAAAACAGCAGAAAGAATCCCCTCTACTAATGAGTTTGCAGCCTATTACAAAATAAATCCAGCTACTGCTGCAAAAGGAATAAATGAATTAGTCATGGAAAATATCCTAATTAAACAAAGGGGTGTTGGAATGTTTGTAACCGACAATGCAAAAGAAATTCTGATTAATAAGCGAAAAAAAATATTTTACAAGAACTACATGGATCCATTAAAAAAAGAAGCAATCAAACTAGGAATCAGTAACATTGATTTAATTGAAATGGTAAAAATGGAGGGGACTGTAGATGAGAATTGAAGTTAAAAACTTATCCAAGAAATACAAGAAGCAACATGCCTTAAATAATGTTTCCTTTACGCTAGAAGAACCAAAAATTTACGGTCTTCTAGGTAGAAATGGTGCAGGAAAAACTACTTTCATGGATATATTGTCCGGAAATATTTTAGCCAGTGAAGGGAAGATTTTAATTAATGGTACAAATCCATTTGATAATCAGGAGTTAACAGAATCAATTTGTTTAATGAAAGAAGGAGACAATTTTAAGAAGGATTTGAAAGTGAAAAATGTGCTCAAAATCTTTTCTTATTTTTATCCTACCTGGGATCATAAACTAGCTGATGACCTTATTAATGAATACAACCTTAATCTAAACGCAAAAATTAAAAGTCTCTCAAAAGGAATGGAATCATCTCTTGGAATTATTGTCGGTTTAGCAAGCAAAGCACCAATTACTATCTTTGATGAACCATATATTGGTCTGGATGCCCCTTCACGTCAGAAATTTTATGAAATACTTCTAGAAGAATATCAAACTGAAAAAAGAACTATTATATTCTCTACCCACCTTATTGATGAAGTAAGTTTACTATTTGAAGAGGTACTAATTTTACAAGAAGGTTCCCTTGTTTTACAAGAAAATGCGGATACCCTTAGAGACAGGACTTGCGCTGTTTCCGGTAATACCGAAGAGGTAGAACTATATATCAAAGACAAAGAGGTAATTGTAAAAAAACGTCTTGCCGGAACGATGACTGCCTATATTTACGGGAGTATAGAAGAGGCTAAAAAACAAGGTTTTACTGCTGAAGGTGTACCAATTCAAGAACTAATGATTTATTTAACTGATGGAAAGAGAGGTGCCTAATATGGGAAGACAAATTAAAGGATTGTTATATTTTTTCATCACTGATTTACGATACTCACTGATAACTTTTTGGACTATTTTATTAAGCATCTTAGTGATCTCTCTTACATTCGCTTACTTTTTGCTAAGCGTAGAAGATGGAGGGTTTTACTTTGGATTCCCTTTTCCATCTATATTTATATGGGGATCTTGGGGTTCCTAACCGTAAAGCAAAGTATTCCTTTTTCTTTGAAACTGGGAGCTACTAGAAAAAACATTTTTATTAGTCTCGGCTTGTTCTTTTTAGGATTATCGATTGCAAAAGCTATTTTTGCAAGTATTATTCAATCACTTACGTTAAAATTCACTGAAATCACTAGTATCCACACCTTTGAATTCATCCATCCTGCATCTCTTCTCGAAGATACATGGTTAAATCGAGTGATCATCGACTCAAGCATTTTGTTTTTCCTCTCTGTATTCATGTTTATTATCAGTTTACTATTTTATAAATATGGATTAGCCGGCGGAGGAAGTGTAACAGGAATTATGGTTATTGCCTTACTTGTTGGGATTGCAAAAGGATGGATTTTCGACTTCTTTATTAACTTGTTCTCAGACATAAATCTTTTATTCTTCTTCCAACTGTTTGCTATTTCTCTATTATTATTTTGTCTATCCTTTTTATTATTAAGGAAAATTACGACAGTGAATGTTAAATAGTCAGGTTAGCAAAACTGCATTGCAGTAGCATTGTCCCGCGGAAAGCAGTAGCCTAGAGATCAATCTCTAAATACTAATAATTTTATAACCGCTGAATAAAAAGACCTGGTCAGCCCTCCGCAAATATCGAAAAATGCCTATTAGGAAACATTTCTCCTAATAGGCGAACTTGCTTTTGTTTTTCTTCCTTTTGCGTTGTCACGTTAAAAAGTCTACGACTGCTTCTAATGCTTCCTCACAATCTTCCCCTACTGCGCGAACAGAAATACTGTCCCCATTTTCTAGGTGTAATGTTACAAGACCAAGAAAGCTTTTCACATTTGCTTCTAATACATTTCCCCGCATAACTTTTTGTAAATAAATATCCGAATTGAACTGTTGCAGCTTTCCAGTTAACTCGATGATTGTTTGTGTTTCATCAATATGAACATTAATTCTTTTTTTACTTTCTTCCAATAGTAACCCCACCTTTCCGCTATTTACCGTTCTTGCAATGCCAAATTTTTTAGATTTTTTAATATTTGAAAAAATACACGGAACTCACGCAAGAATCAACTGAGACCCATCAGGGTATTTTCCCGATTTGCTTGCCCATATAACGTAAGTAGTGTTTTTTCAAAATTAAAATTGGACGATAACAGAGCCTTTTATTTAAAAGTAAACGTTGAACAAGTACTTGAAACTACCCTAAAAGCATCAATGATAATTGAGGTATAAAAATAATCACAATCAACGTAACGAGCATCGCAATAAAAAATGGAATGATGGCTTTTGATATTGCCTCAATCGATAATCCTGAAATTCCGGATGAAACAAACAAATTTACTCCGAGCGGAGGAGTAATAAAGCCAATTGCTAAATTTACAATCATAATTATCCCGAAATGTACAGGATCATATCCAATATTCACTGCAATTGGCAATAAAATTGGCGTTAAGATAATAATTGCTGCTAACGTATCCATAAAGCAACCAACCACTAAGAGTAACAGTGTGATAAGTAAAATGATTACGATCGAATTATCGGAAATAGAGAGCATTGCTTCAGCTACCTGATTTGGAATTTGTTCTACCGTTAGCAGTCTACCGAATGCAGTAGCGGTTCCAACAATAATTAATATTGTTGCAGTTGTTAAAGCTGCATCACTAATTATCTTTGGTAATTCTTTGATTTTTAATTCGCCATATAAAACAGTACCTGCAATTAGCCCGTAAACAACAGCTATAACTGATGCCTCGGTTGGAGTGAAAATCCCCCCATATATACCACCAAGAATAATTAACGGCACCAATAAAGCCCATTTCGCATCCCAAGCTGCCGCAAGTAATCCCTTAAAAGAAAACTTTTCTTCCGTGCCTTTATATCCCATCTTTTTAGAGTAAAAGTAAGCATATACCATTAATCCTAAGGCAACAAAAATACCGGGAATGATACCTGCAATAAACATATCACCGATCGTCGCTCCTGTACCGACAACCCCGTAAATAACCATGGGGATGCTTGGAGGAATGATTACACCTAGTGACCCTGCTGCTGCAACTGTTGCCGTGGCAAATCGTTTATCATATCCCATCTTTACCATTGCTGGAATCATAATACCACCAACCGCGGCAACCGTTGCAGGGGCAGAACCGGACACTGCGGCGAAAAACATACAAGTAACAATTGTTGCTATTGCAAATCCACCCGTTCTATTTCCAACAATTTTATTCGCCACCTTAAATAAGCGATCCGAAATTCCTCCTTTTGCCATAATCTCCCCCGCAAGAATAAAAAATGGTACCGCCATCAGGGGAAAAGAATCAACCGATGTTACAAGGCCTTGTGCTAAAAACTCAAGTGGTAACGACCCTGAATAAATAATCGTGACTAATGTAGCTATACCTAGCGAAATTCCTATTGGGACACTCAGTAACAAAAATAGCGCAAAACTTCCAAACAACACTGCTGCAGTCATTATATGTACCTCCTAACTAGTCTTTTTTATTTTCAGTTGCCTCTATTTGATCCTGAATCTCTTTATTTTCAAGAATAACCTCTTGTTCCGTTTTCACCTGGAACTCTTCATTTCCCAGTAACGCCTTGAATTGTTTTATCAGTTGTTGAATAATTCGAATAGCAGTCAAACCCATTCCAACAGGAGTTGCCAGATAGACTATGCCCATAGGAATATGAAGTGCCGGTGACGTTTGACCAAAGCCAAGCAACTGTTTCGAAATATCGTAACCATAAATAACAACAAAGATAGCAAAACCTAGAAAGATAATATTTGAAACAATATTCAATACAATTTTAGCTTTATCTTTTAATAAAACTAACATCACATCTACTTTAATATGACGTTGTTTTTTCACTCCGTAACTGATACCAATATAAACTAGCCAGATAAAACAATATCTTGCAAGCTCTTCAGACCACGACAGAGAAGAATTCATAACATGACGCATAAATACTTGCAAAGCAATAGCTACTACCATTGTTACTGAAAAAATAATTAACAACACTTCTTCTAAGTGATCGTCTATCCAACGTAAAACCTTCATAATATCCCCTCTTCCAATTTTCATTTTCTAATGCTTCATTTCCTCTCCTTGAAAAAAAGCATAAAATCAGTTTTGCTTTTTTTCAAGGAGAGGCTTGATTTAACAAGCCTCCCTACAACAATTATTTCTGTGCATCCTCGATTGCTTGATATACTTCATTGACTAAATCCTGATCAAGTTCTGCTGCATATTCTTCAACAACTGGCTCAATAGCCAAACGCATTTCTTCACGAGCTTCATCTGAAATTTCAGTAAAAGTCATACCTTCCTCAACTAAACTATCTAAATACTCATCATTTGCTTCACGGTTCAACTCTCGTTGATATTTCCCGGCTTCAAGAGCAGCATTATCAACAACTTCTTGGTAATCTTCAGGAAGAGTATCATAGAAAGATTTACTCATTAAGAATACAAATGGACTGTAAATATGGTGCGTATCAGATACATAATCTTGTACTTCATAAAAACCTTCTAAATAAATTGTAGCAAATGGATTTTCTTGACCATCAACTGTTCCCTGCTGAAGTGCAGTGAACAACTCTGTAAATGCCATAGGTGTTGGATTTGCCCCCATTGCGCGGAAAGCATCTAAATGAAGATCATTTTCCATTGTCCTAATTGTTAATCCTTCAAAATCATCCACGGAAGCTACTTCCTTTTCACTGTTCGTTAAATCTCTGAAACCATTTTCCCAATAAGCCAAACCTTTTAGGTTTTGATCATCAAGCTTATCTAAGAACTTTTGACCAACTTCCCCGTCTAATACTTCATCTGCAACTTCACTATTTGGGAATAAGAACGGAAAGTCGAAGATTGAGAAATCCGAAACAAAGTTAGCAATTGGTGCTGTAGAAGGAACCGTTACTTCTTGTGAACCAAGTTGAAGCGCTTCCATCATCGTCCGGTCATCACCAAGTTGCCCACTGTGATATGTTTCTACATGAATTGCACCATCAGTTTCTTCTTCCACGATTTCTTTAAACTTTTCTAATCCTTTGTATTGTGGGTGTTCGTTATTTAAGCCAATACCAGCTCGGATCGTGAATTCTGCATCCGCTGCCGCTTCTGCATTCTCCTCTTTTATTTCCGTATCATTATTATTCACTTCAGGAGATTCCTCATTATTACCGCCACATGCCGCTAATAAAAACATCATTACCATTGATACAAAAAACATTACAAACTTTTTACTCATGCTTATTCCTCCTAAGTATAGATAAAAGAAAGTAGTTATACTTTCTTCCCCTTTTTATTTACTCCTACCATTTTTACCAGCTAATAACTTTGAATCATTACCTAATTATTTCTTAACTACCTCATGACCACCGAATTCATTTCGAAGTGCGGCTACAACTTTGCCTGTGAACGTATCGTCTTCTAATGAACGGTTGCGCATCATCAACGATAAAGCAATAACAGGCGCTGGTACTTGAAAGTCTAACGCTGTTTCTACAGTCCATTTACCTTCACCTGATGAATTCATAATGCCTTTAATTTCATCAAGCTTCGGGTCCTTTGAAAATGCACTTTCAGTCAGTTCCATTAACCAAGATCGAACCACAGATCCATTGTTCCATACTTTCGCGACTTTCTCGTAGTCGTAAGCAAATGGACTTTTATCTAAAATATCGAAGCCTTCAGCAATCGCCTGCATCATGCCATATTCTATACCATTATGAATCATCTTTAAAAAATGACCGCTACCCACTTCTCCACTATGTAGGTAACCATTCTCAATTGTTGTATCTACAAATATACTTTCCACTCTTTGAATCACTTCATTTGGTCCGCCAACCATCATACAAGCACCTTCCCTAGCTCCATCGACACCACCACTAGTGCCAACATCTACTAAATGGATGCCCTTTTCACTTAACAACTCTGCTCTTCGCAGTGAATCTTTGTAATTGGAATTTCCTCCATCTATAATGACATCATCTTCATCTAATAAATGGGAAAGTTGTTCTACTAAACTTTCTGTAATCTCCCCCGCAGGAACCATTAGCCAAACTGTTCTCGGCTTCTCTAACTGGTTCACAACTTCTTCTACCGAATATGCAGGGATTGCACCATATTTACTCAATCCTTCTACTGACTCTCGGTTTACATCATTGGCAACTACCTCATGTTTATGATCAAGTAAATTTTGTGCCAAGTTGTAGCCCATTTTTCCAAGACCAATCATACCTATCTTCATCGTATTACCCCTTTCTCTGATAATTTTAATAACGAAATATTATTTCTTCATATCTCTATTATAAGATAAAAAATTTCTTTTACAACCTTTTTAAATAAAAAAATATTTTTTATTTACACGTTTTCATTTATACTGGTTTAGAGGAGATTTCTAAGAAGACTTATTCATATGGTCCTATTAATTAGTCTATTTACTTTAATAAGGAGTGCATTTATGATTGAAAATGGTTTTTGCAAACATCGTATTAAAGCTTCCTACTCTGATTTTCGAGTCAAAGAAAAGAAAATTGCTGATTATATTTTAGAAAATCCTGAAAAAATAATTCATTCTACTATTAGTCAGATAGCTGAAATCAACGGTGTTGCTGAAGCAACTGTATTTCGTTTTTGTAAGCGAATTGGCTTTAAAGGGTATCAGGCAATGAAAATTGCATTAGCTTCAGAGGTTGTCACAGGAATGACAGATATTCATGAAACCATTCAAAAAGGGGATGATGAAAGTCTCGTTGCAGAAAAAGTTTTTAAATCTAATATCCGTACATTAGAAGAAACATGGTCTGTCCTTGATAACGTAGAATTCAAAAAAGCAGTCGATATTGTTTTAAGGGCTAATCGTATAGAGTTTTACGGAAGTGGTGGATCCGGAGTCATTGCCATTGATGCCCATCATAAGTTTATGCGTACAGGAATTCCTACTGTTGCTTATAGTGACTCTCATTTTCAAGTAATGTCAGCTTCTCAGCTAGATGAGAACGGTGTAGTTGTCCTAATTTCTCACTCCGGGAAAAATCGAGACATATTGCAAGCACTTGAAGTGGCAAAGGAACAAAATGCTACTACAATCGGCATCACTACACTTGCCAAATCCCCTTTAAGTGATGGAGTAGATGTTCCTCTATATACTGTCTCCCAGGAAACAGAGTATCGGTCTGAAGCTTTGTCTTCCCGCCTTGCTCAATTAAGTATTATCGATGCTTTGTATGTCAATGTTAGTATAGGTAGAAAAGAACTCATGCAACAGTCTATTAAGAAAATGAGAAATGCCATCTCATATAAAAGAATATAAACGATCGTCTCTTAAAAGGAGGTAAAGGATAGTGAATAAACAATACGTAATAGGTTTAGATATTGGTACTACAAGCGCCAAGTCCGTTATTTTTCAAAAAAACGGGATTGTTGTTTCGGAAGCAGAGGAAAGCTATCCTGTTTTTCATACAAACCCTTCTTGGGCAGAACAAGATCCATTAGTCATTGAGAAAGCTGCGATTCACGCAATTAAAAATTCATTACAGATAAAGGGAATTAAAGGTGAAGAAATTCTTTCAGTCGGTATATCGTCTGCTATGCACTCTTTAATTTGTGTAGATGAAAAGAACCAACCACTCTCTCCTTCTATTACTTGGGCGGACGGAAGAAGTGTGGACCAAGCAAGGATACTGAAAGAAACTTCATCTGGAAATAACATTTATCTTCATACCGGTACTCCCATTCATCCAATGTCCCCTCTCGTTAAACTTATTTGGATGCAAGAAACAAACTATGAACCCTATATTCATGCATCTAAGTTTTTATCTATTAAAGAATTTATAACTTCAAGATGGTTTGGTACGGATGCTGTTGATTATTCCATAGCATCTGCTACTGGTTTGTTTAATATACAAACAAAGGATTGGAATGTAGAATCTTTAAAATTAGCCGGTATCAATAGGGACCAGCTCTCAAAACCTGTGCCGCCAACCTTTATTTTCCAAGGAATATCAAAAGAAATTGCAGAACAAATAGGTATTCCAGAAGGACTGCCATTCGCAATAGGTGGTAGTGATGGTCCTCTAGCAAATCTTGGGATAGGCGCGATTGATACAGGTGATACAGCTCTTACTATTGGAACTAGCGGAGCTATTAGAAAGATGGCAAGTTCTCCCAAAACAGATAGCCTTCAACAGATATTTTGTTATGCGGTAACAGATGAGTTATGGATTTCAGGAGGTCCTACAAATAATGGTGGAAATGTTCTACAATGGCTAAAAGAAGTTCTAGGTCACAAAGAACGGGAGGAAGCGTTAAATACGGGTGGAGATGCTTTTACATTAATGCTTCAGTCCGCAGAAGGCGTTGAACCAGGTGCTAATGGTCTGCTATTTCTCCCTTATTTAAATGGAGAGCGAGCTCCGCATTGGGATGCCAATGCCCGAGGTGCATATATAGGATTGTCCACTGATCATCGCAAAGAGCATATGATTCGGGCAAGTTTAGAGGGAGTTTTATTTAGTCTTTTGAACGTTAGTGAAGTATTGAATAGGCTATCCGGAGAGACTTCTACATTATTTGCTAGTGGTGGTTTCGCCAGATCACATTTTTGGGTTCAGATGCTTGCAGACATATTCGAACGAGAAGTCCATATTCCCGAATCACACCAAAGTTCTGCTTGGGGCGCTGCTTGGTTTAGCTTATTGGCTATTGGAGAAGTTAATGATTTAGCCTCAATCAAGAATTACATTCCTATGAAAGAAGTTATTCATCCTTCCCAGTATGAAAGAGAGAGATACCGCAAACTTTATCCTATTTATAAAAGCCTATATAAAACTTTGAAACCTACATTTGAG
>NZ_JBIMEV010000062.1:0-27125 GCF_051262595.1 Salipaludibacillus sp. CF4.18 | reverse complement strand
CTCTGTTTGATAAATTCCTGTGCATTTTCTTGTTTTGGACTGTCGTCTCGAATTGCGGCAATTACTTCGTCGTTTCCGAACTCAAATGCATTTAAAATAGCACTATCCGCCATATTCACTCCATATAACTGTTCACTTTCTCCATCTAATTGGTTATACCAAAATGTATCGTTATCCTCTTTTTCCGTAAGCTCGTCACCCATGTTAATAGGTGCAAAAAGTTCATAATCGAACAGGATATCAAAGTGTTCTGCATCTACGAGATACATATCCGGGGTATTTTCACGCAGAGTCATTAGCAATGCAGGTCTCTTGGCAAAGTCTATTTGAACACCTTCCCCTACAGATGATTGTTCATAGTTGATTTTTACATTCTTCCATTCTGGAAATTCCTTTTTTATTCTATCTTCTAACAACGGAATGTTTTCCAAATTGATATCGAAATTACCCATAATCAAAACCTCAAAATCCGGGGTAGGGAGATTAGCCTTTGCTGCTTCTTCAGCTCTATGATCAATGAAATTATACACGAAATACCCAACTATACTAATAAAAAGGAGGAGTCCAATTAAATGATATTTATATAAGTTTAAAAAGCCAATTCTTTCGTTCGTTTCCTCTTCTTCAGGCCGTGTAAAATCGGAATCAGGATTTTTAATCAGATAATATGCTTCTGTAATCTTATCCATATCAATAGAATTATTATCCGCCTGAGCGCCTTCTTGCCTTTGATCTTGCTGGGCCTTTTCTTTTCTAATCCAAAGCATGTATTGCTTCTCTAATTGATCGATTGATGCGTCTTCTGGAATACCCATTATTTTATAGGCTGTCTTTAGATCCATCTCTATCACACTTCCTTTTATCTCAACATGCCGTATATCAGTTTTATCATGGGTAGATGCATAATTATATTATTGATCAATCCAGGCCAATTCCTTTCGGGAGGCTTGGATATGATATAAATGATACAACGCCTTCATTTCAAAAATGATCCCAAGACTATTATTATAGTAGACACATATTCATCTGCCATCATATCACCTTGTTAGAGTGCTATCAATATTATGGGTGGTCAAGTACCTCAAAGAATTCCTTTTCCTTTCGAGACACCGCCTTCTCCTTATATACTATGTCATTAAGATTCACTTTTAACTTCAAAGTTCCGTGCATTTATTACATTTTACCATTCAATCAAAAGGAAGCAGAGAACCGTCCCTATGACACCCTTCTCTTCCTTTGGCTCCAGAGGGTGACTTCGAGTAACATGATACAGACTGTTAACCAGGCTAGTCCGAAAGAAAATCCAGCTAGTACATCACTAAAGTAATGGACGCCAAGATATACTCTCGTAAGTCCGATCAATACAATTAAAAAAACTAAACAACTGTTTATCACCCATTTTAGTGCAGCATTCATGTTCGAAACAAAAATGACATAAACTATAAACCCATAAAATGCTAGTGAACCCGTTGAATGGCCACTTGGAAAACTAAAGCCTATTCCGTCGTACTGCTCCAATAACTCCGGTCTTTCCCGCGCAAAAGCCACTTTCATTCCTTGCGTTAACAAACCTATGCCAACGATGTTAACCAAGAAAAAAACGGCTACCCATCTACTGAAACCTGAAAAAAATAGCAAGTATACAGCTAAAATCGCAGAACCAATCGATATCCACGTCACAGAACCTGCTTCCGTGACAGCGGCCATCACCGATGCTAAAAAGCTTTGGTCAAAACTGTTCAAAATACTGACTGCAAATTCATCGATAAAGAAAGACTCTTCCTCAAGTATTCCCTCCGCTAATTCCGCAAAAAAATAAGCAGAAGAACCAATGATAATAATGACACCTAAAATCAAAATAATAGACATTTTTGTAAGCTCCGAAAGTCTTGTACCTTTAAAAATCAACGTAATCCTCCTCTAAGAAAAACGGCATAGCCGTCTTTTGTTAAATACAGCGTCAGCTTCCGCCATCATTTAAGTATCAGATACTTGCGGCGTGAAGGTAGCTGCTAATCTTTTAAAAAACAGTTACTCTATAAAGTCCTCTTTTCCACCATTATTTAATCACAAAACAAGGGACAGTTCTCTGCTTCCTTTTAGGAAGTAGAGAACCGTCCCTTTGCGCCTATCCAAATAACTTTTGAAAGGTTTCTTTACCGGCAATACCATCGATTTTGAGTTTTGTGTCTCGCTGGAATGTCTTTACTGCTTCTCTTGTTTTTATCCCGAACTCTCCATCAATTTCACCTAATTGATACCCTAAGCAATACAGAATTGCCTGCAGGATCCATGCTATATTTCCACTCGCGCCTTCTCGAATATTCACGCATGATGCTTTTGTTTTCGGTCCAAACACCCCATCTACAGTCAGACCTCGATTATATTGTCTGTTCAACTCTGTTTGTAATCCTTTTACGAAAGCCTCTCGTGTTTCAGGACCGAACAAATTGTCTATTGTAATACTTAGATTATAACGCATGTTTAGAGTGGACTGGATCGTTGCGAAAGCACCTGTTGGCTGTAATGCGATTTCCCGATGTTCCAAGACATCCTGTTTATCCTCTTTACCCGTCGCCGAATCCCTACTATCCTTTTTCGTCTGCAACCCTAGATATTCCGCTACCCCTTCCACGACAGCTTGACAATAAGCTTCTTTGAAATCCGTTTGCCGCAACAAACTATTGTCTGTTTCATGATCAATAAATCCTTCTTCAAGTAGAACAGCAGGCATGTTTGAACCTCTGATCACACTAAAATCCGCTTGCTTTTTACCCCGATCGGGCATGTTATATTTCTTCAAAGCGCCAATCACATGTTGATGAACAGTGGCCTGAAGTTTACGAGTAGACGGACTAACCCCGCCATTCCAAATGAAACTTTCAAACCCACGTGCCGAACCATTCAACGCATTTTTGTGATCACTTATAAAGACGTCAGCCCCCGCCTCATTCGCCACTTGAACTCGTTCACCAAGCTCTAAAAATACATCCGTATTTCGCGTCAGTAAAACCGTCGAACCTTGATATTTCCGTTCAAATAATTGTTTCATTCTGAGCACTCGCTCCAAACAAAGATCCTTTTCCCTTAATCCATAACCGGTTGCTCCCGAATCCTTACCGCCATGGCCCGCATCTAAACAAATGATTCTTTTCACATTCATCCTCGCCTTTCTTTATTTTTTACCGTTTAAACTTTGATTCCTCCACTCCTTTCTATCATTACATGTAGAAATCCAAGACATGAAACGGCATTAGCCACGTAGGCTCGCCATATATTATGCAGACGGTGAATAAACACCCCTGCTCTCAATATGTACACACCACTCGTAAAAAAGGAGGAGGCAAAAGGCAAAACAAGGGAAGCAGTGAATGCTTCCCTCTTTATTTCTTAATCTATAATACTCCAGAAAGCGGGTTTTACTTTGTAATCATGATCAAAAACAAATGGTGCATCTATTCCTTCTCCACTATACTCTGCTGCACGGTCACTGAGCCATGTATGGTTATCAGCGATTCCCCAGAATGTTACACTGCTGAGGTCAGCACCCATTTCTTCATACAATTCGAATAATTCATCGTAACGGTCGGCTTGACTTTCAAAATCTTCTTCAGGAATCGCATCAAAAGTTTGATACGCATTATCTGGCGGCCAACCGTAAAGACTTACATCCAACTCGGTTACTTGGTTATCTAATCCTAGCTCAGCAAACATCTCAAAGGAAGTTTGTGTATCTTCAAGCGAAGGCCAACCAATTTGAATGTGCGCCTGATGGCCAACTCCGTCAATTGGAACCCCTTCATCTACTAATTCTGAAACCAGCTCATGAAGACTCTCTCTCTTTGGTGAAACTTCCGTATTGTAGTCGTTTATATATAGTTTTGAATCATCGGCAGCATATTTTCTTGCTGTTTCAAACGCTACTTTAATATAGTCTGTACCTGTAATTTGGTACCATGGCGTATTTCGTAATCCGCCTCCATCATCAATGGCTTCATTGACAACGTCCCAAGAATCTACATCATCTTTATATCGTTCTACAACTGTTTGAATATGTGTTTTCATACGCTCTAATAAAAGTGCTTTATTTTCCTCGCGTTTAATTTCATCTGTTTCATCTACCATCGGATTTCCATTTTCGTCCTGGAAAAACCAAGCTGGTACTTGATTATGCCAGACTAGTGTGTGAAAACGAAGTTCCATGTCATTTTCACGGGCAAATTCAACAATTTTGTCGGCACCTTCCCAATTCCATTCTCCTTCTACCGGCTGAAGTGAGATAGGCTTCATTGCGTTTTCCGCCACGAGACTATTATAATGATGCTTTAAAATTTTTCCTTGTCTTCCTTCTAACTGATAGGGCTCTACAGCCGCTCCAATGTCAAAATAATCTTCATACCGATCAGCAAGTGAAGACACCTGCCAAGCATGAGGAACAACATTCCCATTTCCTTTTTGCCCCTCAGCAAATATCCCTCCTTTTGGAGGTCCTTGTTGCCCATTTCCCTGAGCGAAGACACTACCTGCTCCACTGGTTATCAAAAGTGAAACAGCTAATCCTGCAACGATAGGTTTTCTTAGAACTTTTAGCATGTAAAAATCTCCTTTTTATAAAGTGAATTTTTTAGAATAAGTATGCGAAAGTAACTAACTAAACCTCCTTTTCATTGAGTTTTTGGTGTAGCTACAAGTGAAGAAAGGGCTTTCATAAAGTTCAAAAAATTTGTTAGCTCTTTTTTGAACTTACGTTTATCTTATCACCAAAATCTTTGTTCGTACACTGAATAAACAAAGTATTCTAAATTGATCGAATAGTATTGGTCGAAATGTCCTTAACATTTGATTGAAATACCCTGTATTATATTTTTCGCTAATATTAAATGGTACTTATATCCTTTTATGTACTGGTTAATTCTTCATTGTTCACAAACGTAGAAGCATAGGGACGGTTCTATGCTTCATAAATTACCTATTGAGAAGATAGGTAGAAGATATGGTTTACACGAAAATTTTCTGGTTCTGGTTATCGTTCATCCACTCCAATAACCTATCAAACTATAAAATGTCTGAACAAAAAAAGAAGAGGGCATCCTCTTCTTTTTCATCGCCTTATTTAATGAAAACAACCTAATCCTTGTTCAAAATGAAGCAGAGAACCGTCCCCCTGTTTCCTGCCTACACCATCCTACGAAGCCATTCAAAGCTTTTTTCTCCTGACACTTCATGGCCACCATCAAATTGGTCAAATCCAAAAAATGAGCCATTGTCATATTTTTGGTAATGCTGATTAACTTCTCGAATTGCCGTTTCTGCTGCGATTCTCGGGAACACCTTATCATGAATTCCGCATTCAAAATACAACGGTCGCGGAGCAATGAGCATAAGCCATTCAGGTAAATCGGCATCCTCATACATATGTGGAATGTAATTATCAATGCAGTGAACACGATCCAATATACTTCCTTGAAAGGTACTAGGGAATCCGGACAATACACCGCCTTGAATTTCCTTCGCTAGTATCATTGAGTAAGCAGCAATAAGGGCGCCACCCGAAAACCCGACAATTCCTATCCTATTCGAATCAACGACAGGATCTTCCTGAATCAACCGCAGTAAAGATCGAACTTCTGCTACTCTTTTTCCTGCTAAAGTTTTCCCTTTAAGAAGTAAAGCAGTTCCGAGTCTTGAGCAAGAAGAAAGGTTTCCTTCTGATACATCACGTTCTAATCTTCTTTTGCCGAAACCGATTATTTCCGGGATGAACACTCGAAATCCCTTTTGAACGAGAGAAACACCAAATTGATGATGAATTTCTCCGTCTTCTTCATTAACACCTAGAACCGCTTCCTGTCCATACTTGCCATGACCGTGAAGCGCAATGACTGCCGGATAGCGCTCTTTATCCTTTTTCGGAGTAAGAATATACATCGGCAAGGCGCCGTGGTCTTCGGAGATCACCTCAACATACTCTTTTAAATAATCTCCTTCATCCGAACGGCTCATCACACGATTTATCGTGATGTCTCCGGTAAATGCAAACTCACCTAAAGACTCATCTAGTTTTTTAATGAGTTCACGGTTTTGTTGCGGATGATTACTTTTAGGCGGTTCTATTAATTGCTGATAATAATCAGTAGGAGCCCATGTATTTTCAGCCATTATATTCCTCTCCTTTTTAAGCTAATTTATTGAACTATTCATATACTGACTATATACTAAAAATAGGACGGTGATAACAACGTTGTTACCACTGGTATATCAGGAGGGTTGCTATCATGAGTGTAACGATAAAAGATATTGCAAAAACAGCTGGGGTCAGTTATTCGACTGTTTCAAAAGCTTTAAGAGACAGTCCCTTAGTAAAAGCCCCAACCAAGAAAAAAATCACGGCGATTGCGAATGAACTTGGATATCAACCGAATGCGGCTGCTCAAAGTCTTGTGTCAAAAAAGTCACAAACAATCGGTGTCGTATGGTCGAGTTTAGAACGTGAAGCACAAGCTGCTCTTCTTACACATATAAATAAAGCACTTGAAAATCGACAGTATACAACACTCGTTTCGATCAATGAAATGAATCAAGCTGTCAATACATTTCAACGCTTCCAAGTCGATGCTATTTTAGTGTTCAATGAAAATAAAGATATTCCATCTATCCAAGCTTCTCCCATTCCAATTTTAAGCTACGGAATTGCTGAAGGTGCCTGCTTTCCAACTGTCGATGCTAATAGACAGGAAGCCATACGAATCGCTGTTGACCACTTCGCTAATGAAGGACATCAAAATATCCTTTACGTCGGGATGTGCTCCGAAAACGATGCTTTACAGGATGATAAATTCAGTGGTTATTGTACAGGAATTAAAAAGCAATTCGGACCGTTAAAACAAGCTCTTTATGCAGATACATTAGGCTTAAACAGACATGATGGTTATTTAGCTATGAAAAAATTTTTAAGTACACAAGAGCTGCCCGATTCGATTATTATCGGCAGCTATGATTTAGCACGCGGATCCATTCAGGCTTTATCGGAAGATTCCCGACCTCGTGTGAAGGATATTCCGATAATCAGTTACGACAATCTTCCTCAAGTAGATAAATTAGAGATTCCACTCATGAAAGTTGGCGTTCCTCTCGACAAAATTGTTGAAACGATCGTTGATTCATTAATAAAAATGATTGAAAATGACGCATCTGTCACAACATCGATTCTCCAGCCCGAGTTAACACTGACGACTCAGCAATTCTAAGAAAAAACGGCATAGCCGTTTGTTAAATACAGCGTTATCTTTCGCCACCCCGAGTAGCACCTACGTAACTGAGTGTAGGTGCTACTCGAAATGAAGGGTGGTTTTCCCTTGACACGCGTGGCGTAAAGATAGCTGTCAACTTATAAATTCTTAACTACCTAAAAAAATAAATCAAAAGACCAAAAAGTCTTTTGACACATCCTTAAAAACAACGAACAGGGCCTCCGCAGTTTTTTAAAGGCCATTACAAGTTTATTTCTCATAATCAGCACTCGAACAACGAAGGCATTGCCATGTATTTTTTAATGTACCCTTATCTTTTTTCCTTTTCAATAAAGCCTTCCAATAATGCAAATGACGAGTCCGGATCATCAACATAAATTGGAACGATCGCATAAAGCTTTTCGTCATTCAATAACTCAGAAAAAACATCGCTATGGTGGAGGGGATAGGCATAAACGTTTGATTGACCATCTTCAGGCAATGAATCTAGAACCACATCTGGTACCTGTAAAAGATCCTCTGGAAAATAATCATCAAAGGCATATAATCCTTCTGAGTCGACAGTCATATCTAAGACTTCATCATTTACTAGTAAAATGTCGCCATTGTGACTGGCAATTTCAATTAACAATCGTTCATGAAGTGGCAGAAAAAACTGGGATTCCACCGCTTTCATTTCGCTTTTTGAATTCCACAAGTCACCTACTAGATCATCAATCTCAGCCTGTGCAACCTCATCAAAAAGTGATTCAGAGAATACTAGTACCTCTAAGTTTTCACCTTCTTCTCCTGCACACCCAACCAATAGTAGTATCATGATCCCAATGAAAATCTGGATAACCTGGAATTTCCTCATCGTTCCACCTACATTTCTGAAGTTATACCTGATTTTTATGATAACGATGCATCTGAATACTTGATAAAATAAATGCTCCTACACCGTGTAAATCATTGTCTACTGTTTCACGCTCCATATAGTAATCATACACTCCGATGGACGTGCCAATACAAACCCCTGAAAGAATTAATCGATCGCCTTCAAAACGAACTTTATGTTTGAGAATCCCTTCATAGCCCTTTTTCGCATATTCATAGTATGATGGATCAACATATCCTTGGTTAACCGCAGGAATAATCGTCAGTAAGAACAAACTCGTACATGACGTTTCCAGCCAATTATCCTTGTTTTCCCCTTTATCGACAACTTGATGCCATAATCCAGTTTCTTTATCCTGATATCGAACCAAATCTTTAATCAGATCCGCTAAGACAACGATTAATTCCTGACGTCCAGGATGGTCCTCCGGCAGTAATTCGATTAACATCGTTAAAGCCATTCCATACCACCCGAGCGCACGTCCCCAAATTTCCGGAGCATGCCCCTTTTCTGGCACTGCCCAATCCGTTGACATGCTTTCATCCCAGCCATGGTGATAGAGACCAGTAGCCTCACTTTTCGTAAATTTACGCATTAATTTTTCTTGATGTAAAACAAACTCGATCAGTTCAGGTTCATCATACTTCAAACCATATTGCATCGTAAAAGGACCTGCCATATAGAGACCATCCAGCCACATTTGGTAAGGGTATTTATCTTTATGCCACAAACCATTTGATTTTGTCCGATTAACTGTTTCCAGTAGGTTTCTTAATTTGTCCAAAGCAACCTTATAGCGTTTATCATCTTCTCTTTCAATAAGTGGATAAAGCAATAACCCTGGCTGAATAGCATCCAGTTCATCACGCCGAAAATAAAAATTCCCCTCTTCATCGACGAGATCATCGACATACTTTTTCACATATTGGTAATACGCCTCTTTCCCCGTATCTCTCCAGACATCCAATACCCCACAAAGAAATACACCTTGATGATAGTGCCAACGATTTGCCGGTGGCAGCTGCAGTGGCTCATCATACTGCTTCATTAAAGACTCACTCGCAATCTCTGCCCATTCCATAGCCGTTTTACCTTGGTATATTGTTTGATTACCCATTACTATCTCCCCCTTAAGAAAAACGCAAAGCGTCTTTTATTTTTATTTTGTTGCTTTGTTATCACTGAAAATTGTTCGGAAGAATTATCGCTCGCTTTCCGTGGATGATCCGCGGATTCAAGCACCTCCTATTAAACACTCAACTCAGTTTATCCAAAAGGAATGCACCCTTGTAAATCCATCGCTTTTCCTTGCCTGTTCATGAAAAGAACCGATACCGATTTGAGCACCTACCCAGTGCCCTTTCACTGCTTGAAACGAAGAACCAATCGGCTCGAATTGTGCATCTTTTCGTTCCTTAAAAAACAACTGACATTCCCCACCGTCTTTTAATTCCAGCCTAAAATAAAGGTCCTCATGATTTGTCATTGCACAAACCCGCTCCCGTTTCTCTCGTGGAAAACTCTGATCAGAATCCCCATTCATAAGATAGAGAACCGTTTCCTTTGCTTCCTTCGTCACAACTAATCCGCTATATTGATACCCAAACATTCCGAAAACAAAAGAGTCACCGGGCTGCTCCCCATGAAAATCAATGACCGTTTCAAACGTACAAGAAGGTGCCGGAATTTTTTGCGTTAAAATTTGCGGAGTATCGTAAAGATCATGCACGCCCAAAGGCTGGGCTCGACAAAAGAGAATTAAACTGTCATCCTTCAACGTATACCACTCTTGTTTTTGATTGCCGCGCCATTGCCACTGTTTTTCGAGATTTCCACCGCTAAAATCATCTGAAGTTGCCGGTACAGTGATACCCACAGTAGAGGAAACGTTCGGTTTTTGCCATTCAGTTACCGGTACGCCTCTTCCTGTCGAAGGATCCAATTGACCAATCACCGGCCAATCATCCTGCCATTGCATCGGTTGCAGATGGGTAACTCGACCATAAGGACCTTTATCCTGAAAATGGATAAACCAGTCTTCCTCGTCTTCCGTAGTCACCCATCCACCTTGATGAGGTCCATTTGTCATGCTATCCCCTTGCTCCATGACAATCTTATCTTCGTAAGGTCCCCATACAGATCGGGAACGAAGCACGGTTTGCCAGCCGAACTCCACACCTCCAGCTGGGGCAAATATATAGTAGAAACCATTTCGTTTGTGCATTTTCGGTCCTTCGATTGTCGGATGACGTTCCTCATCAAAAAAAATGATTTCCCCTTCGGAAAGAAGGCTTTCTCCGTCTGGAGCCATCTCACATACTTGCAGTCTATGTTTAAAACCGATTCGGCTTCTCGCAAAAGCATGAACAAGATAGGCTTTTCCATCCTCATCCCAAAATGGACAAGGATCTATCCACCCATTAGCCTTTTTCACTAAATGAAGCGGACTCCAAGTACCATTCGGATCCTTCGTCTTACTCATGAAAATCCCTTCATCCGGACAGCCAATAAACATCCAAAACCAACCGTCGTGATAACGTAAGCTCGGTGCCCATAAACCATCCCCGTGACGAACACGGTCATAACTCGAATCCGGGAAATCAACCGTGACATGGTTGATAATCGACCAGTTTACCAAGTCTTTCGAATGAAGCACTGGAATCCCCGGTGACATGTTAAAACTTGAAGCAATCAGATAAAAATCATCCTCCACTCGGACCACATCTGGATCCGAATAATCCGCATACAGAATCGGATTCTGATATCGCCCATTTCCTAAATCACTTTTCCAGATAAACCTGTCTTCCATCATATGTCCCTCCTTATTCAATCGACTGATATTCAAACCATTCAAAATCAGCGGTTTGATTAGACGAATCCCCATTGCTGCTGCAATACATACCGATCACTGCACCGGTAAATCCGCCGGCATGATCGATACTGAGAATTCGACCGTCAACTTTTTCGGCAACGGTAACCCATTGTTCAGTACCAAAACCAACAGAGAATCGATACTCCTGACCGTGAGCCTCCACTTTCAAGTAAAAGATCTGCTCGGATAAATGCTGCGCCGCAATCATCGTTTCCACACCACGGTCCCGTTGAAATAAACAAACTTTTTCTTTCCCATCTTCCCACCTTTTCACAAATCGGTAGTGATGGTCCGTGTCTTGAAAAAGGACGATCCCTGCCTCTTCCGAATGTTCTGGTTTGAAGTCAATTTTTGTCGCAACAGCAAAACGTTGATGCTGCTGTCTTCTCCCAATAAAACTCGGATGAACTGCTTCCGATATTCTCTCTTTTCTCCCATATAACCTGAGATAACCGGGCCTCTCAGTTAAGGAAAAACTAGTCTCATTCGGTGTTCGGATCATCATCCACTCATCCCGCAACTGTGGTCCTGAAAAATGATCACACGCTGGAGTGGAATCCCATCGCTTTACGGCTAATTGCGGACGCTTCATGACAAAATCGATTTTTCCTTGTCCTGGACAGACAACCGGCCAATCATTCTCCCAAACTACGGGCGCTAGAAACGTTTCACGCCCTAAATTCCGGTAATAACCTCCGTAAGGTCTTGAGCCGAGACAGAACATCCACCATTCTCCTGTTTGCGTCTCGACCAGCTCACCATGGCCAACATTTGTAATCGGATGGGAAGATCCCAGGTGTCTATGCGTCAGAATTGGATTGTGTTTGCAAACCTCATACGGTCCCTCGATAGTCTGACTTCGAGCGATCGTGACAGAATGAGTAAATCCCGTTCCACCTTCTGCAATCATTAAATAATAATACCCATTTCTTTTAAATTGGCGAGGTCCTTCCTGAGCATGGATTTGTTTAAGCGCCCCGTCCCAAAGTGACACACGCTCTCCGACGAGCTGTTGTTTTTCGAGGTCTAGTTCCTGCATCCATATTTCTACGTGCTTTGGATATTCAGGGCCGGCTGGAGGTGGACGATTACCGGTATAATAAACTTTCCCATCGTCATCAAAAAAGAGAGACGGGTCAATACCTGGTGCATCCTCTAACCAAATCGGTTCAGACCATGAACCAGCTGGATCTTCCGCTGTGACATAAAAGTTTCGTCGTTTCCCTTCCTTACTTTCAACAAATGTCGTCACAACGTAGAACAAGCCTTCGTGATAACGGATCGTTGCAGCATAAATCCCTTTTGAACAAGGCACACCTTGCAAGTTTAACTGTGATGGGCGATCCAACACATGACCAATCTGCTGCCAATGTACTAAATCCTTGCTTGTAAAAATAGGTACTCCGGGATAATACTCAAACGTAGATGCCACTAAATAATAGTCATCTCCAACTCTGCACACCGAAGGATCCGGGTAAAAGCCTGGAATAACAGGATTATTAAAGGTCATGAGGAAGCCCCCTTTTCAAAGAAAATTAGATTTCTACCTTTGTCTTATCATCGGTTTGTAGATACCGGGAAGGATCTCGTTGGTATTCTCTGCTGTTTATAGAAAGATCCTTACAGTTCGCAGCAGAAATGACCGGTATGTTCGGATGAAGATGTTTCATTTTAAACTGAAGCACTTCAATATCCTGACTGTCTGAAATCGTCAGAGCGGAACCTTGACGCGTTTCTACTCTCACTTGGTTCAAACTTAGACCATCTACATACCGGATAAACATCCCATCCCCAGCTTTTAAAACAGTCTCTTTCACCATATCTGGTTCTCCACCTTCTTCATTCGGATCGGTTGTCATTTCAACATCGATATTCGATAAGTGAAGGTTTCTGATCGGCATTTCCGGGAGTCCATATATAAACGCTGCCGCTGCTCGTGCATTTCTAACCATAATATGACTAATTGAAATATCCTTTATGATCGGCGTTTTTTCAGATACCTCAATCGCATGTGGGGCATTCATATCGGGATTATTCTCGTCGACGCCGTAACGGTAGAAGGAATTAATCGCGATCGGGCAAAACACATCTTCCATATAAATATTCGAGATTAATAACTGTTTAATATAGGATCCACGTGCTCTGTTTGTCTTTAGACGAATGCCGCGGTCCGTCCCGATAAAGACACAATTCGTCACCGTGACATTTTTGATGCCACCAGAACTCTCACTGCCGAATACGATGCCACCGTGGCCGCTTGCCATCGTGCAGTTCGTGACGACCACATTTTCTGTTGGCCGATTTACGCGCCGTCCGTCCTCGTTAATTCCGGATTTTAGACAGAGACAATCATCGCCTACATCAAAATGACAGTCGGTGATTCGAACATTGGAACAAGAGTCGATATCGAGCCCATCCCCATTCGGAGTGTCCGCAGGATTTTTAATCGTCACGCCGCGCACACTGACATGGTCACAATATACAAGGTGTGTATTCCAAAATGGTGACCGCTCTAATGTCACCCCTTCAATCGTTACATGCTTACAATTCAGTAGCTGCAATAATGGTGGTCTTAAAAACTGTGTCTCCCATTCCAGCACATTCGTTTTTAACGCACCAACATACTTGTCATTTTTTTCACGAATTTCTTTCGTTCTTCCGTTTTCAAACCATTGGTCTTCTTTAATTCCATTGGCAATGTCCCACCAGGCTTGTCCTTGCCCGTCAATGGTCCCTTCCCCGCAGATGGTTACGTCCTCTAAGTTCTCGCCGAATAAAAGAGGATGAAACCCGTAGCATTCATACCCTGACCAGCGCGTCCGTGTTGCAGGATATGCCTCAAAGTCATCCGTGAAACGAATTCTCGCTCCTGGTTCAAGATATAACTTTAACTGACTAACTAATTCAATTGGTCCCGTTACATAATCGCCACTCGGGACAATGATCGTTCCACCATTTGCTTCTTCAATAGCATCAATCGCTTTTGCAAAAGCAACCGTATTCAACGTTTTACCGTCAGGAACGCCCCCAAAGTCTATAACAGATAGTTGCATCATTTAACCTCCAAATCTTCTTCTATACGTCACTTTTCCCTTGATAGTGGTAGGAATAAAGCTTTGCACTTCCTTTGCCTGTCACCTCAATACCAGGTCTCAAGCTTAAAAAGCCACCTAATGTATTGTGGTTTAATCCGGATGTGTCGAGAACTTTATCATAGTTCTGCCATTCCGTTTCTTCTGAATCGCGGTACTGAAAACGGACAATATGATCATGATTTATGATTTTTAAGCGTATCTTATTTTTCACAGTAACCGGCTTTTTCCCGACTTGCTTGTAAGGCCTTAAAACTCGGATACCGTCTTGACTGAAGCCAATCCCGACATAATGGTCCTGGTCATAAAAAACGAGTAACTGCATTTCAGCATCACCGGTTACACTTGCTTCTATTTCAAAGGTGTAATAACGATGTCTTGCCATATAGAGCATCGGGGAATACTCACCACTATCCGCCGTACCGAGAATTTTCAACGACCCAGACTGTTCATACCAATAACGAAATAGAGGAACGGTCCTTCTCCACTGCCAATGAAGGGAGAGAGATCCTTCGCTGAATCGATCTGCACTCTCTTCTTCACTTTCCACAGGGGCATCCAGCGCTTTCCATTCCTTATTCGCTACTTCAATCCGATACCAGCCATCTTCGGTCCATGTAATCGGAGAAATTAATGTCTGCCTTCCAATCGTATGGAGATTCTCTTCATACGCATGGTAAACGATGTACCACTGCTGATCGGGTCCTTCAAATATCGTTCCATGGCCTTTTGACCACCATTTTTCATCCTTTGATTTCGTTCGGATAATCGGGTTTTCCGGTGAATGTTCCCAAGGCCCTGTCGGAGTTTTGGACCTGGAACTAACAATCATATGGCTCGTTGGTGGACCAGATGTTCCTCCGAGGGCGATCGTATAGTAATAGTAATCTTCTCTTTTTACTAACTTAGGTCCTTCAGGGCTGCATCCTTCTACAATCCAGTCACTCGGATATATCCAGGGCTCATAAACCTTTTTTAGTTCGCCCTCTACTTTTAACCCGTCGTCTGAAAGTTCGACAACATGACCACCTGCCAGATGTAAATACCGTGTTCCGTGATCATCCGTAATATGTCCCGGATCAATTACGTTGACCTCTAAAGGAATCGGTCGACTCCAATCTCCTCTAGGGTCTTTTGTTTTTGTGACCCAATTCATTCGGTTTGCTGGAAAATAGATGACAAACTCCCCCTGCTCATAAACAAGTTCCGGGGCCCAGACAATGCCGTTAAATTCCTTTAATGCTGCCCCAACCGCTTCCCAGTGAATAAGATCTGTCGAGTGCCAAATGATTAAGCCCGGCATATATTCATAAGAGCTGTGTGTCATATAATAATCGTTGCCGACTTTTACAATCGATGGATCCGCATAATTGCCACGCACAATTGGAAGTGCCTCGTCATTCACTGTTTTTTGATAATAGTCAGTCATGTTTCTTCAACAGATCTTCGCGAAGAGGAGTGAAGATATCCAATAAGCGACTTTTCTCCAGAGCAAGAGCATCGTGCACCGTGCCGCCTGGAATGACAAGGGACTCTCCAGCTGAGATCACCCGTTTTTTACCGTTCAACGTAAATTCAAGTTTACCTTCTAAACAGTACGTCAACTGTTCATGCGGGTGTGAATGTTCCGCTCCTACACCACCTTGAGCAAATCTTACCTCCATCGCCATCAATGCCTCTCCAGGCTCATGTATTTTCCGCATCACCTTTTCGTTCACTTGTTCCCATGTATCTAGTTCGCTCATGTTTATTCCTCCTTGAAATAAGTGTTGGCGTTTCTTCAATTAGCCGTGGTACAAATAACTGCATGCCTAAGACGGCTGCCAGTACCCACGGAATGGTGTCTGTGTTAAGCTCTTTTGCAAATAGCATAAACACGATAATTCCGAAACCACGTCCCGCGTTTGTAATCGCTTCTCTGAGCACGACACTTTCCACCCGGAAATGATCTTTCAGCGGGATCACTCCCAGCCATTGAAAATAATGAGCCGCATAGGCATTTGCCTGTATCGGTTTAAAAATCGCACTGACCGCCATAAACACGATAAATGTCCAAATCGTGATATCAATAAATAACACGAGTACAGACACGATAAATCCAATTGCTGCCACCGTTAAATAACTGCGCGTTTTACTCACATCAGCAATCCGAGATATGACGTAACTCGCTAAGATTGAGATGAATAAGAACAGCACATTTAAATAACCAACCGTGCTTTCTTTGAGTAAAATCGTGTAAAGCAAAATCGGAGGGACATACATTAAAATCCCTTGTGGAAATCCGATGATAAACCAACCGATTAACGCCCGTTTAAAACCAGGTGCTCTTTTCATTATTAGTGGTAAATACTTCATATAATATTCGCGGTGATGCGTCGTCATTCTTTTCATCCTGAAGCTGCCAAACGTGGCGATCGTGAACATGACGAAGGCCATTGCGAACACAATCAAATAACCACTTAGCCCTTCAAATTGACTGATGATCGCACCCGATGCTGCAGGTCCAATTAAATTAGCGGATCCCATGGTGATTTGATTCCAACCGAGATACCGGTGACGGTTCAAATCATTGGAAACTTCAAACATGAGTGTAAAATACCCTAACCAATATAACGATTGCGCAATTCCCCGCAAGATCGCAAATAGATAGAAAAATTCAACGATATGCTCTTGTGTCAGTAGTATCGCAAAATAAAACAGTGCCGTTAGCAAGATCCCGTATCGGTATATCGTCAAGCGATCCTTTTGTTTCGCAACCTTCCCGATTGAGAGTGTCATCAATGCTTGGGTAAGAATTGCGATTAAGTTAAAAAGACCATTGATCCATAAATCGTTTGTCAACCGCCATAAATATAAATTAAGAAAGATGAGTGACAAGGAATTCCCGAAATGAAAGATTGTGTGATTCATTAACGTTGTGACTGCCAGCGATGATAATCGTTTTTCTTTCTGCAAAGAAAACCAAGACATTAGGTGGTCCCTTCTCCCAAAAATTGAGCTGCCCCTTTAATTGAAACGGTTGGGTCTTCTCCAAGCAGTTCACGGCACCGCATTCTAATGAGCGTCGCTTGCGTACTGGCATTCATATCTCCTTCTACCAATCCTTTGCCAATATTCACTGCTGGGGGCATATTTGGATAATCATATCCGGGTTTGACTTGGGCCACATTTGGAGCCGGAGGGGAAGCATGTCTTTCTCTTGAAAAACCGCCATCATCCCGTTTAAATTGACGGATGTTGTTAACCGTAATCTCAACAATTTCAAGACGCTCTTCTTTTGAAATAGGCAAACGAATGTAATGAAGTAAATCTAGTGGATTGCGGCTGTAACACATATCAAATGCTTCCTCATGACGAAGGGTCTCGAGAACAGTTTGATAGATCAGCTCTTTGTTTGGCATCTCGATTTGGTGGCGCGAATAAAACGTATGAAGCTTAAAGGTTCCTGATAGTTGTTCATATAAACTTCCTTCTCCCCAAAAACCGGTCTTTTGATTTTGGATCGAAGCAAGATAAACTTCCGCTTCCTTCAGAAATTTCTGCCGGCTGTCCTTTTCCATGAGAGAAATGTACACGCAAGAAGTCGCTATTAAATCACAACCTCTCCAGCTATTGGATAAATCAATACTTTTCCATTTTTCTAAGTAAGATTCCGGGCTTTTCGTGTACGCAGGAGCTGCCTTCGCTTCAACGGGAAGAGGATACAATGGCTTACTACCAAGTCTTCTTAAAGCACCCGTCGCGTAGCTCAATGCCCGGTGAACCATCACTTCATCTTGTTTCATCAATGGATTTTCATCATAAAAATAACCGCTCTCTGGATCTTGTTTTGCCTGGTAGAAACGGGTAATACTTTTAATCATTTCTTGAGGGAGTTTTGAAAAAAAATCGTTTCTTACCATAATATTAATTGCCTGAGAGGTTGACTCTATATCGGGAGGAAAGCCGCCTGTGTGTCTTGAGCTTTTTGCGTAATAGAATCCTCCACTTTCTTTGTCGTATTGGTTCCAGAGCCAAGAATAAAACCCTTCAAACTGATTTTCCAATTCTTCTAAAAGTGCTTTTTCACTCACGGTATCCACCTCCTTTTTAATGGTTGTTTTGCTTCAAAATATTAAGGCTTTTAAATCCGCGAGACTCCTGTGGAAGAATGATTCAAGCGAGACCCCGCAGTGCGTTTGTTTGCTCGAGGAGACTCGCAGATCACCCACGGAAAGAGAGCGGTAATTCTTCTAAAAACAACCTTCATACAGCTATTATCCTTTCACTGACCCTAATAGAGCCCCTTTGGCAAAGTACTTCTGTAAGAATGGATAAACGATTAAAATTGGGATCGTAGCAACTACAATTGTAGCCATTTTGACTGTTTGTTCCGGTGGTGGTATATCGGTATATTCCCCGCCGTCATAGTTCAATCCACTTGCCAGTACGACAATCTGTCTTAAGAGAACTTGCACCGGCCATTTTGCTGAATCGCTTATATAAAGAATCGCGTGCATATACGTATTCCAATACGTTACTGCATAGAAAAGTGATATCGTTGCTAACGCAGGTTTTGATATCGGTAAAACAATTCGGAACAATATACCAAAATCGTTACAGCCATCTATTTTTGCCGATTCCTCTAAACTAGTCGGTACATTTTGAAAGAAACTTCTCAAAATGATCATGTTAAATGCATTAATGGAAACTGGAATAATTAATGCGGCTAACGAGTTCATCAAGCCTGTTTGCTGCACAATGAGGAATGTTGGAATCATCCCACCGTTAAACAGCATTGTAAAAATGATCAAAAATTGAATTTTACCTCGTCCAAGTAAATCACGTCTTGATAAACCATAGGCCATTAGTGTTGTCATAAACATACTCCACAAGGTCCCTGCAACGGTGACAAAAATCGAGACTCCCATTGCCTTCATAATCGTATCTGTAGAAAAGATATATCGATACGCATCTAAACTCCAGACTGTTGGAATTAATACAAATCGTCTTGCTGCAAGTTCTGCACTCGTTGTAAAAGACGCAGCAACAACATGTAAGAACGGCAATATTGTTAATAGTGCAATAATGCCTAACAATGTAATATTAAAAACATTAAAGAGTCTGCCACTGACTGACCGATCTTCTAACATAGTAATTTCCTCCTTCTTCTGTCGTTTTAATAAACGCCCTCTTCACCGAATTTCTTAGCGAGCCTGTTGGCTAACATAACTAAGATTAAGCCTACAATACCTTTAAAGAAACCAACCGCTGTCGCATAACTGAACTGACCTTGCTTTAACCCAGCCGTATACACGTAAGTATCAAATATTTCTCCAACCGCTCTGTTAGAACCATTTAATAACAAGTAAACGTGTTCAAAACCTAGCTCTAGAACATCTCCTATTTTCAAGATTAACAATACGACAATGACACTACGAATCGATGGAAGTGTGATGTGCCACATTTGTCGGAGTCTTCCCGCACCGTCCATCCGTGCCGCTTCATATAATTCTATATTTACAGCTGAGATAGCTGCTAAAAATATAATCGTCCCCCAACCTGCTTCTCGCCAAATAACTTGTATAATATACATTGGATGGAACCACTCAGAACTCATTAAGAAATTGATTGGACCGAAGCCCATCATTTCTAATAAACCGTTTACAATCCCCCCGTCAAGTGTTAGTACTACGTAACTAATCGATACAATAACAACCCAAGACATAAAGTGAGGAATATAGATTAACGTCTGAACACTTCTCTTGTACCAATTCGATCTTATTTCATTTAACATCAATGATAAGATAATTGGTATCGGGAAAAACACGACTAACTGTAAACCAAATAAGGTTAACGTATTTCGGAAAATGATCCAAAAATCGGTTCCTTGGAATAACCTTATAAAGTGTTCTAATCCTACCCAATCGGATGCTAAAATCCCCAAATATGGTTTGTAATCCTTAAATGCGATAATAAGTCCATACATCGGAATGTACTTATAGATGAAAAAGTAAATTACTCCTGGTACGAGCATTAAATAGAGCAACTTGTTCTTTTTGATGCTTTTTATCATTTCTTGTTTTTTAACTTGCCTTTTTTCCTGTTTTGATAGTAAAACTGGTTCCGTGTTTTCACTGTAGTTTAAATTCGGTCCACTCATTTTTCATCACCCTTTCTCCCTTGGAAGCTAAATAAAATTTTGATAACCAACGAACAACTGAATTGACGACATATAAAATGAAATAACTAACTTGCCTCATACTCCATACATTAAAATAGAATAGAGGTAACATCTATAATCATTATGATATATTGATTATCAAAACCGTTGATACAACAGGTTTTCACGAAGCGAACTAAGATAATGATTACTTGATTTGTAAACGGTTACAATATTCTTTAATCAATTGACTGTCTTTTTCAAACCAATTATTACACCATGGGACACGTTCTTCAGAAGCTCCTTCTCCATGGGAATGTATCTCTGTATATCTTGCGGTTTGTTCATTCGCCTCATTTCGCCAATTATCCCAGCCGGCTGTTAAAATGTGACGTCCAAACTTACAATCGTAGAACACCGTATGTGCATATGGGCGCCATGGCCTTCCTAGGTATACTTTATCAGCTTCATTGTCAGCGGTAAGTTCACAACGCAAGAATACAAATCCTGACAGAACATCTTTTGGTGTGCTAGCCGCAGTAATGTATCCATTTCTTCTTGAATGAATGACACAATCATCAAATACCACGGACCCTGCCCCAAAGATGAAATCAACATCCCCTTCTATTCGACAATGTAAAAAACGCTGCGTTCCCTTGCTTGAATAAAAAGTATCCTGATAACCTTTAAGACTCACGTTTTCAAATGCGATTCTTTCTCCGTGCGCCGCTACTGCCAATGCTTGACCATACTTTTCCCCAACGCCAACATCATTCTCTATCGTCAAATTAGAAAAAGATATGTCATCACTGAATATTTCTACCGTAGCAGTCTTGAAAGTTCCTAGTGGATTCCCCATGGTGTCTTTATCTTTCGCTCCTAATCCATTCACAATTATCGTCTCGTTTTCTCCAGATCCAATGAAGTTTATCTCAGTTAAATGTGGCGGTATCATAATTCGTTCCCGATAGATTCCTGGCGCCACTTTAATCGTGACTGCCTCCAATCCATGAGGTCGCAAGTAATTTACAGCATCTTGAATACATGTAAAACAATTTTCCTCCCCTTGCTTTTCTTGATCAACAATAAGAATCATAGTCATATTCCTCCTATAATAAAAACGAGTAGCGTTTTTATTAAAAAAATGGAGGTCTCCATGGTCTTTAATACCATGATGAGACCTCCTTGATTTTACATTTTACAGATCAGCTATGTGGCTATTGTTGCTCTTGATAGCTCTCTGTAAACTCAGCCATAATTGCATCTCCACCTTCACTCTTCCATTCTTCTATCGTCGCGTTGAATTCATCTAAGTCAATTTGACCGAGCATATATTGGTGCGTAGCATCATTCATCATTTGATCTAAACGGTCACCGTAAGTAATGTGACTTTCAGAATCAAGTGTGATTGTCGGATCATGAACAAGATATTCCTCATTTTCAATCGTTAATGCATCTGCTTCCGCTTTCACGTCGTATGTGGAAGCCATTTCATAACGTCCGCTTGTTGCCGGCTCACCGATTTCAAGTGATAAAAACGGGCGTATATCATTGTCAACTTCACTCAGATTATCCTCAATCCAGTTTACGCCATCGCCTTCAATTTCATAGTGTCTGCCTTCTTCTCCCCATACTAAAAGGTTAGCTCCTTCAGGAGTCATTAACTCGTCATAAAAGGCAAGAACTTTGCGCAGTTCATTTTCATCCTCATAAGCAGCCTTAGGGAATAATACGACACTTCCGAATCCAGGGATTGCCCAAACATTATATTCCCCATCTGGTCCCTCTACATAATTGAATACGCCATATTCAGCATCAGGGTTTAATTCAGTAGCATCATTATAAATACTTAGTACGTCACCCATTGAACCTACATATATACCAGCACCACCGTTTTTAAACATTGCTTGCTGATCATCTTTACTTGTAACCGGAAAATCCTGGTTCATATAGCCATTAGAATGCATTTCTTTGACAAAATCCATCGTTTCGATATACTCGTCAAACATAAATTCCGGTTTAATCTCTCCGTCAACTACTCCCCAGTTATTCGGTGTACCAAACCAAGAAGACATCGTTTTAAAAGCACCGTAGACGAGATCACTGCGATCTGTTAGCCCTATTGTGTTATCAGAACCTGAACCATTCGGATCATCTTCCGTGAAGGCTCGAGCCATTTCCATGAATTCTTCTGTCGTTGTCGGTTCTTCAATTCCAAGATTATCTGCCCAGTCTTTTCGATAAATAACACCTTGTCTAGATAGCGGACGCCCTTGATAAAGCGAGTAAAGCTTTCCATCGACGCGTGTATTATCAAGTATTTCCGGATTTAGCTTTGAAAGGTTTTCGAACTCCTCTAAATAAGGTTCAATTTCCCAGAATTGATCGGCCCGAATCGGATCTTTAAATTGGTTAAACATATCAAATCCCATCGGTACAACCATTGGTAATGTGTCGGTAGCGAAAGCCGTATTTAAACGCTCTTCATAGTTACCATCCGGTACCCATTGAATATCTAACTCTACATTATACTTTTCTTCTAATTCATCTTTAAGGAAATCACCAGGCGTTTCTGGAGTATGCAAGTTCGCCATCATTTCAATCGTTACCGGCTCATCATCCAACTCCTCTGTACTTACTTCACTGTTATTAGAAGTATCAGCATTTGCATCAGCCTCTGTGTTTCCCTCGTTGTTTCCACCACATGCAGCTAAGATCATCGATGACAACGTAACTGTTCCAACTACTGCCAGCCTTTTTGAAATTTTACTTCTCTTCATACCATTCACTCTCCTTCTTTTAATAGGTTTGACTTTCGTTTTTCTCTGACAATTGACCCTCTACATGTACATGCACTAACGGTTACAGATTGTAAAATGAAGCGCTCCTAACTTAATTTCCAATCCCCCTTTTATTTGAATCTGCTCACAATAACAACGTGGTTATTATATTTTCAGTTTACAGGGCTATCACGAGTTTCGTATATAATCATCTCCACAGCCTCATGAAAGGAAAGCGTTTACAATACTGATTTAATAGCTTATATGAGATAATGATTGTTTCCGTTCAGCTGTGTAATCTAAGAAAAACGCGTAGCGTCTTTTCTTAAATACATCGTTATCTTTCGCCACTCCCGAGTAGCACCTACGTAGTGTGTGTAGGTGCTACTCGAAAGGAGGTGGGTTTCCCTTGACACGCGTGGCGTAAAGATAGCTGTAAACTTATAAATTATCTTATTAAAAAGGTTACACTCAGATTCTAAGAGTCAAAGAGTCTGAGTATAACCATCTAGTAAATTATATGCCATTTTCTTTTCGATACTGTCCAGGTGTCATATCTGCATATTTTTTAAATGATCGGATGAAATTCTGTGAGTTATTGTATTGAAGTCTTTCTGCAATTTCCTTCACAGGCATGTCAGTTTTAATCAGCCACTCCTTTGCTTTTTTAAATCGATGCATGGCCAAATATTCACTGAATGTATGCTTCGTCTCCTGCTTAAAAACGCTGCTTAAATAATTTGCATTGTAATGGAGTTGATTTGCACACTGTTCTAATGTCAGTTCTTGATCATACTGTTCGTGAATCATATCGATCATTTTTTCTGACAAGTTCTTAAACTGAGAATCTCTTTTTCTTAAAAATTCATTGTAGAGAGGTGTAATTAATTTTTCGGTGAACCATTCATAGATCATTTTTTTATCGGACAGTTGAAACAGTTCTTCATAGTAATATTCTTTTTGCTGGTGTTCTTGATCTATTTGAATGAGATTTTCATGATAGACCAAAATGAGATTGTTCAAGAGACGCATCATCGAAATTTGATAATCCTGAAGGGAATGATCCTGTTTAAAAACCTTTCCCATCCAGTCCTCAAATGAAGTCACCGTCTTTTCCCAGTCCGCTGTTTTGATAGATAAGAGGAGATCCTCTTCCAGTTTCACTGGATAACTGTACATAATCGAATGCTTTCCTTCATTAATATGTCCATAAGGAATGATCACACCCTTGCCAAGACGAATCCGGTGTTTCAATGCTTCAATCGCTTCTTGATACGCACGATCAGATTTTCTCATATCGCTATAAGACATACTCAGCCCAATACTAACAATAATATTGGTCAGTTTTTCGATCGTATCTTTCAGTCTTTCAGCAATTTGATTAAGAGTAATTTCTAACTCTTCTTGATCAGCTCGATCATCACTGACTAGACAAACAAGTGTATTTTGAATCCATATCGGCTCAAAGTGTTCTGTCTCAGCTAATATCTCTTCTAAAATATTAACAATGGAGAATGTGATCAAATCCCAATCCTTAAATTCGAATCGTGAAGAACTGATAGAATCTATTTCTAACGTCATAACAATATGGTTACGCCAGTGCTCTTTTTTCATCTTAAAAAATGTTAAATTCTCTTCTAATTGCTGCTGATCGACATCTCCAATGAACATTCTTGTCAAGAACATTGTTTTTGCTTGCTTATTATGTTTATCAAGCTCTGACTCCATGATGAACTTCGATGAGAATAAGGATTTAAAACGGTTTTCAATAACTTTTATATCATCCCTGTCGGCGTTGGAATACTCATTTGGATCTCCGCTACCTTCATCAATAAGACTGCGAACGTTTTTGAGGGGGCGGTATAAATATCGACTAGCGATCAGGATAAATAATAAAGACCCGACGGATACGATAATAATCAAACTGATCATCACGAGAGCAATTGATTTTGACTCTTCGCGCAGTTCATCCACGGAATGAACCATTAAATATGACCATTGATTCATATTAGCCTGGGCGTATGAGACAGTAAAGACTTCACCATTATTTGTGGTTTCAAAAAATCCACTAGTTTCAGTGATGCCCTCTATAGAATGAACAAGGCCGGATTCTTCAAGGTCTTGTCCAATAAGTGCAAGATCCGGGTGATAGATAATTTGTGAATCATTATTGACAATCACTAAATCCTGATGGGATATGTCCCCCTGCAAACTTTTTACAAGTTCACAAACAGACATCGGTATTAACACTAATGCTCTCGGTTCACTTGCCATTCGTGGTAGTGATTTTACTAAACTAAGCGTATATGGACAACTGCCTTTTGTTAAAGGTTCTTCAAAATTTGTAGAATTTAGTAATTGCCAAGATTGAACCCCCTTTGACAATAATTCACGGTAAGTTTCAATATCCGGATGTTGATCGGCAATACGACTGCCTCGTTCATTCATCATCCAATTATATTGAAAATTTATAATCACATAATCCTCGATTAACGGGTGTATCGTTTGAACATTGGCAAGCTCTTGACGTACCTCTCGATGTAGAATAAAATCTTCGGCATTCATTGAGGAGTAAATAACTTGTCCCATTGTCGCGGAATCAACCATCACATTAATAGATTGGTCAACCATCGATAGATTTTGCTCAATATTTGTTCGAATCTGCCTGACCGTTTCTACCCGTTCTTCACTTACTCTTTCCTGAACGAGATTAGTAGATTGTATATAAGAAAACGATCCCATAATAATCATTGGAAACAGAGCGAATATTGTCCCGAATATAACCAATTTATTAAAAAAACTAAGATTTTTCATCACTATACCAACTCCCCCAAAACCTTACGTAAAATCCAACAGTTAGTTAAAGCGCTCTCATTGAAATATCTAAAATAATATCCTACTAATAACTATATGGAAATTTTCCAATTAATGATAGTATTTTTTTACAACTAAGTTTTAGAACTTAGTTGCCGTTATGATGTTTATCTTCTCTATATAACAGGAATAATCATGTTCTCTGTTGTTCGCAGATTTACCGTACTCAAAAATCATTCTGTGCTAAAATTAATTTAATAGATAGTAAAGGTGGGCTGCAAATGGAGTTAACTGGATTAGCAGGTGGTTTTTATAAAGTTTCTGAATGGATGATGCGAATCGTTTATGTAAATTTTTTATGGATCTTCTTCACACTAATTGGATGTGTCATTTTAGGTATAATGCCCGCAACAATTGCCATGTTCACGTTGATTCGCAGATGGTATCGAAAAGAAGAATTTCCGACTTTTCAAACCTACTGGCAAGTGTACAAGCGAGAATTTATTACCGGAAATAAATTTGGAATTATTTTTGGTATCGCGTTGTATTTACTCTATTTTAATCTACAATACTTATCCACGATTTCCGGAAACTATCATACAATTATGCTGTTTGGTTTTTCACTGGCATCGCTTATTTTTATCATTTTCTTGTTATATTTCTTTCCAGTCTATGTACATTTTGAGCTTTCTTTTCGTCAGTACTTTCGACAAACGTTAATGTTAGGGCTGATAAATTTTCACATGGTTGTGGTCATGGTTATTGTGTTAACGATTCTTTACTTTTTATTTATGTCCGTTCCCGGATTAGCTCCTTTCTTCACGATTGGATTACCAGCATTTTTTATCATGGCGATGGCACAGCTATCCTTCAAATACATGGAGGAAAAAAACCGTAAAAGCCATGAAAAAGTAAATGTATCAAATGCTTAATAAAAACGCGCAGTGTCTTTTATTAAATACAGCGTGATCTTTTTAGCCACCATCACTTAAGTATCAAGGGTGGGTTTCCCTTGATACTTGTGGCGTAAAGATAGCTGTCATTTTATACTTTCTTATCTGTTAAGAAAAACGCGTAGCGTGTTTTCTTAAATACAGCGTGAGTACTCGCTCTTGGCGATACTTGCGCTTTTTCGAGTTTTCTTAAGAAAATTGGTTTCTAAGACTAAGACATATTTTCTGAAAATATTTATTCGTTCACTTACTCGAATCCGCTACTGGCGGACGCTTTCCGTGGGCAACGACTTCAGCCTCCTCGGACAAAAACAAGTCCTGTGGGGTCTTCAGTCGTTGTTAATC
>NZ_JBIMEV010000061.1:0-27134 GCF_051262595.1 Salipaludibacillus sp. CF4.18 | reverse complement strand
GTTTGTAGAGGAAGGCATTGAATATGGATGTACCAATGGTAGATTATGATACTACTTTATCGATAAATATTGGATTAAAACCCATAGAACAAAAAAAGACCCTGAAAAGGGTCCTTAATTAGTCATGCTGACTAGAAGATTTCAATTGGTAACTCCAAGCTGGCGAAGAATATCATTTACATCAACATGTGATCTTTTCTCTATGATTTTCCCGTCCTTAACCCGTAAAAGCATCATGAGTGAGAACCTAACGGTACTACCAGTTGCAGAAACACCGAAAAACGGGCTGCCTGTGTGAGTGCCTTCAAATATGAGATATACGGCTACTTGATCACCTTCAGCCATGATGGCTTTGATTGGCATTTTGAAGTCTGGAAATGCTTCGAAATTTTTCTTCTCTGATTCTATAAGACCATCTACACCATAAAAGGGTATATCTATTTGAGGGTAGAATACAAAGTTTTCATGGCAAAAGTCTTTAAGTGAATCATACTGTTCCTGTTCAATCGCTTCATAGAAATTACGAACGAGTTCTTTATTAGCCTCCACTGACACGGTTATCTCTCCTTTATGTTTTCTCTATTCTCAACTAAACGTGTAAGATTCACCGTCGTCTGGCACTAACACATTAGAAGTCATTCCTTTTTCATTAATAAAACTCTTTAATTCTTCTCTTGATAATGTCCAGTGATTAACGGCTTCCATGTGGACAGCGATAATTTTTGCGTTAGGAGCAGCCTTATACACTTCATAGATATCATCTTTACCCATGACTAGAGAACCGCCTTGAATGAATTGATTATCTCCAGCATTAACAACAATGACTTCTGGTTTATGTGTATCGATTTCTTCTTGAACTGCATCATACCAAACTGTATCTCCAGCAACATATAAGGTTTTTTCTGATGGGTGTTTGAAGATAACACCACATACTAGACCAGCAATTTTTAAGATTTCTCCTCTTCCATGCTCGCCTTTTGTTTTAATCAATTTGATGCCTTCAAAGTCTGTATCCTCATGTAAAACCTCAACATTTTGGAAACCATCTTTTCGAATTTTTGCAGCATCATCTTCATTTTGGGCAAATAATTTGATCTCTTTTGGCAATACTTCTTTGGCAGCCTCATCCCAGTGGTCAGGATGCAGGTGAGTCACGATGACCGCATCAATATCTTGAATAATAATGTCAGTGGATGTTGGCAAGCTTACTACAGGGAAATTATGGTTACCCTGTGGTGCATTTGAGGCTGGATTTGGCATAGAAGGATAAGCCCCTTTTTCCGCTAACATTGGATCTATTAAAAACTTTTTACCTGCGTATTGAACGACTATTGTTGCATTACGAATATGTTGTATGTTCATATATATTATCTCCTTTTCATTGAAATTTCCTTGGAACACTGTATATTATAAACTAGGACCTAATAACGGATACATAGATTAATAAAAGTGTTTTGGTGGTTTTACTTTATTTATGAAAGGAGTTAAGTAAATGTTAGATAACACTGATATTCTTATCCTGAAAGAACTATCAAAGAATAGTCGGATTACGATGAAAGAATTGGGTGAAAAAGTCCATTTAACTGGACCAGCAACTTCAGCAAGGGTGGCAAAATTAGAGGATAGTGGAGTTATTGAGGAATATACCATTAAAGTTAACCAAGTCAAACTGGGATTTTATATACATGCTTTTCTAACTATCATTACACAGAGTATTCACCATCACCCATATTTATCGTTCGTCAAAACGCAGGACCAATACCTTGTACGTAACTATAAGATCAGTGGGGATGGTTGTTATCTTCTTGAATGTAAATTTCCATCCAATGAACTAATGAATGAATTTCTGGAAGGGTTAAATGAACATACAAACTATAAATTATCGATTGTTATTGATAAATAGTTAATCAATACAATGGAAAGATTGTGAATAAATCTACTTAAACAAACGGAAGCGTTAGTGGAAGAATCGTAGCGTCTGTTATGGCGCTATTGGGGAGGTTTCTAAAAAAGAGTAAAGTATTATAAAAAATATTGAATTAAAATACTATCCTAAGCTAAACCTAAGATAGAAAAAATTTTAGGAGGAAATTATATGCCAGAAAAATCAGCAATTACGTCTTCTGAATTAGGTGTATTATGGCTTACGTATCAAGAAAAGACAATGATTTTACGTATGTTAGAATATTTTATAGAGAAATCCGATGACGAAAAAGCCAAGAATATTATGAAAAATTTATATGGAGAGATAGCCACTTACGTTGGTATTATTACAGAAATTTTACAAAATGAAGGGGCGGTCGTCCCAGTTGGCTACACAGCTCAAGATGTCAACAAAGAGGTGCCGAAATTATATGATAATGGTTTTGACATCCTGTTTCTTCGCCTATTGAAACAAATTAGTACGGGGCTTCACGCATTAAATATAACGATGACTTATCGAGAAGATATTGTACTGATGTTAACCGAGCTAACTGCCATTACGCAAAAGTATTACAACCTTTGCACACAATATTTGCTTGAAAAGGGAATACTTGTTAAATCTCCTCATGTTTCAATGCCAAAATCAGTTGAATTTGTGAAAGATAAGCATTACTTGACTGGACTCTCCGTTAGTCCATTTAGCGATAAACGTTCTTTAAATACAGTGGAAGTTGCGCAACTTCATCATTCGATTGAATCAAATATTACGGGGCTTCAAATGATTACAGGTTTTGCTCAATGTGCAAATGAAAAAGAAGTGAAAACCTTCTTTAATGAGGGGGCTGAACTTGCTAAAGGCATTGTCAAGGAATTAACTGAAATCTTGCTTGAAAACGACACACAATCTCCCCAAACAGCAGGTGGTAATGCAACCCGATCAACAATACCACCATTTTCCGATAAGTTGATGATGTATTGCACAAGTCTTTTTTGCAGTTTTTCGATGGGAAGTGGCTCATTAGGGACGGCTTTTAGTTTACGAAATGATTTGCCACCTAAAATGACGATTTTTCTGAAAGATACATTTGAATATGCTCATAAAGGTGCAAAAATTATGATAAAAAATGGTTGGATGGAAGAACCACCTCAAACGGAAGAACGCAAACATCTGTTGAAGTGAGTGATGGAGGGTGAAGGAGTATAGAAAGCCTAAAAAACATGAAGCGTTATTATGGAGTATAGCTTTACCAGGATTCGGTCAGTTTCTAAATAGAAGTTTATTTAAAGGTAGTGTATTCATTTTTTTGGAGATTCTTATTAATGTTTTAAGCAACTTAAATGTAGCGATTATACATTCATTTACAGGAGAAATACAAAGAGCCATTGATGTAACAAACTTTCAATGGCTTATGTTTTATCCTTGTTTATATATGTTTGCCATGTGGGATGCATACCTTAATGCAGATGGAGAAGTGAACTGCTTTTCCTACATACCTTTTGTATTTGGAGCGTTCTTTATGACAATAGGCTTAATATATTCACCCTCATTAAAACTATTTGGATTGATAATGGGTCCTGTTTTTTTACCTATACTTTCTTTAATGCCTGGACTTTTGGTAGGGTTTATTATTTATAAATTAGTTATTATCTACAAGACTTAAAAACTTTTTCGACTCTTCAACTATCGGAAGCGTTAGTAAATTACGGGTTGCAGTATCGCAGCTCTTTTTTTGCGCCTATAAACTGGAAAATGATGTTAAACTAAAGGGGAAGGACAGCTTAAGGATTTTCCAATATCAAGTGAATTTATGTTTATCGTTATCGATTTTAGTTGAGAAGAGAAGGGTTGAGTTGAGCTAAACTACAACCTGCCATAGATGCTGGATTGGTGTATAGTCGATACCTGGCTATGCTCACGTTAATCCATGACCATGGCTATCACTACGAAGAGGAAGAAGAGCCTGTGTCTGCGCCTATATAGTGAAACTTAATCAATTAAAAGTAGAAGAAATAAAAGAAATATTTATAAAGATTTATGAGAATGCCTGTGAGTTATTAGAAGAGGCTGAAATATTATTAGAACATCAGCACACATATCTATTGAGGAGTTTGGAAAGTTACCAATGTTACATACAGCAGCATTAAATATTCACAATGGAGTTAAAGTTGACTGGAAAGCATTAAATAAAAGGTTAAGAGACCACAAATTGAAAACTTCATCAAGTTATGCGAACCAGATGCTAATGGATAAAGTCTTATTTAATTTTGAATATGTTAATTTAGAAAAAAAGGTTAGCAACATAGATGATGCTAAAAAGGAAAAATTCTATGATTTAAAAGAATTCAAGTCTTTCCTTGAAAGTATTGACCTTTTCAAGACTAATCCTGAAAGCTTGATTGATGCTCTTATAAGTAGTATTAAGGAAGAATTTATTTATAGAGAAGCTCTAGCAGATTTATTAAATGATTATAAAAATCACAGTTTGTATGCAGACTTTTATAAGGAAGAATTTTTAAAGCCATCAGAAGTTATTGATAAGTATAGATCTATAAGAAGAATTATGATTGCACTTTTCCAAAAAAAATTCAATGAATTTTTAAATATACAAAATGAAGGTTTTAGATTATTTAAGTATGAGGATGTTGGCATTTATGATGTGGTTGCTCATCTTAAGGAGAAACTGAGTGAGAAATAAAAAAGAGGGCTTTGCGGTTTGTTCCTTTGAACTAACGGAGAGCTTTACTTCAATATCGACCTTCCGCAATCAGGCGTAATTCTGTAATAAGAATTGCGTCCTTTCTTTATGTATAGGGTCAGATTGTGGAGTAACTCCTGTATTACGTAATAATCCTATACTGTTCATTAATATCAAGTACTTTTTATAAGGATTGTTATTCGATAGTATCTATTCAAGAGAACATCTAGTTTTTGACTATCTTTAATAGTAGCAGGATGGGTAAGCCCTTTTGATCGACCATTAAAAATCATACGCATACGGAATAATTTAATTTATTCTAACAAAAAAAACTGTTATATTTTGGGGTTTCATATAATTGTCCTCCTGAAGGATGGGAATATAGAACTAAAAAAGCACACAAGAGCTATTTCATTATAGGTATAAACAATTTAAAAGTGTATTGACAAAGGTTATAGTATTTCGACAAAGTTTTAAGAAGGACATTTAAATGCAAAGTTCAAATATACAATGCAAAAAAATTGATATTAAACAATCAGGCGCAATTCTGTAATAAGAATTGCGTCTTATCTTTGTGTATAGGGCCAGATTGAAGAAGTAGGTCTTTAAAAATTGAAATTAAATTGGAAAATTTATGTTAATATGATAATAGAAAAACTGATAGTTTGTGAACTTTTTCACTTATACTAAAGGGGAGAATCCTTGAAGAACCCGTTAGAATTAACTCTTACTATTAATTTGCTGAAAGACAAATTGGAACAGGTAAAACGTTATGACCAAAAAAAAGCAGGTAATAATAATCCAATAAGAGGTCATGGGGAGACTGGCCATGAATTTTGATTTATTTCTGAGATACATATAAGTAATCCACAAATTGAAACACATGGGTTATACATTTTATGCGTGAGAATGGATTTAAGTGCGCAGAAGAGAACACTCTAAAGGAAGGATCTATACCTGGGTTTCGCCATTATATATAGATGAACTAGATGTAATATTTCAATCATTTAAACATCTAGTGCAAATGAAGAACGTTGCAGAAGCAAATTGTTACACTTTCTTTAAACAGATTAAATTTGTATTAAGTTTTAATTGTGTGAAATTGTGGTATAGTACATTTAAATAGAGTTTTCCGAGAATGGAAAGGGGTGTTTTCTTGCTTTTAATTGGCGAGAAACAAATACTTCAAAATGAAATCGACAAAATGAAAGTTGAACTGGAAAAAACCACTGATTACTCAGTAAAAAAAGCCATTCGCAACGATATCAGTGAATTATATTCTGTTATTAACACTAAAAGTAAAGAATTAGTTAGATAAGTTATGGATAAGTTATAACTCCCAAGAAAGCAATAGAGTATGCAAATAAATCTGGAATATTAAGACAACAACATGAAACTTGAACTGTTGGCAAAAGCACATATCTTAGCCAAGGACAATAATAAAAATTATCATTAGCAATTCACATTAAAAACGCAGAGGTTTTCTTAGAAAATCTTTTGCGTTTTAATGTTCTGGAAAAGCGTCGATGAAATTTCAAGGTCTTATTTAATTTGATTATTTATGTGGAATTTAGTTATAGAGAACAGGTAAGGAGCATAAATGCTCCTTACCTTATTTTTGCTTTGCGAGTTCATCACGGTCAAGTGCTCGTGGTGGCTCTTCTAACCACCCATATTTAATCATTATTTTAGCCCCATCATCCGCATATTTTAAGATTTCTCCTACAAGTCTGGTGTACGTGATTCCAATATCTCTTCTTGGACTCATCGACATACTGGCTCCGTAATAACCAACACTGAGTGCAGTTAATGCAGTAGAATAAAACATTATCTTTCTGTCAGAAAATGTGTATGTGGTTGAATCTGTAACTTCTGTATCCAATGTCATAGGACTAGGGAGGTCATTTTCGTTTAAATAAGACCCAAATATCTCGCAATGTTTTTGTGCAATTTCTTTACCTCTTAAAATAAATTCAGTTACATCCCTGTTATCTGCAACCTGACTATACCCAATCATAGTAGCGGACCCTAGTGCATTTCTTTGGAAATTGGAGTACAGGTTCGTAATTTCAGTTCCAGTTAATGGTCTTTTTTCTCCAAAGTACCCTGCAAGAAAGCTTTTTTTCTCCACAAAATCGAAGTTTTCAGGGGTTGGAAGATACGGTGACTTGATATATAATCCCTTTGATAGTAATAGTTCGTTGGTTTTCTTAATAATATCATCGGACTCACGTAAACAGTCACTAAAAAAAGTATAAACATCTTCTCTCACAGCAATAGATAATGCCATACTATATGCGTTCAATCCCATTTTTCCTAATTGGTTAGTAGCGATTAACGAATAAGCATCAGAAAATAATTTAGGGGAGGTAGCATGAACATCTTCGTCTAATTTAAACCCATGGGGAACAGGGTAACCTTCTTTATTTAATAGTTCTGTTACTTTTTTGATATGTAATTTTGATATAGCTAAAGCATGTTGAAGCATAGGTTTTATTTGTTCATCTTCAGTATTATGTAATTCGTGTTCCAAATGACAAATACTGCCGCTATCATTCATGTATGTACTCCATAGATGAGTTATCTCTGCTGAAGTCAATCGAATTACTTTTCCATCAATTTTCATTCCATTCATCCTCCAATAAAGAATTTAAGTTAATGTGAATAACTTGCCCTTAATTAATAAGAAATATGAGTTGTAATAGGAGAAATGGAGTTGTACAAAAGACAAAAATGATTATCCCACTAGCTCAGAATGAGTAATGGTCTTCATTGATGAACATAAAGAAATTAAACGGCTAAACCATTCGCCTTTGAATTCCCTTCGATTAAAACGATAACAAAATTCTTCTAATTAGCCTTGGAGATGCTTTGAATCAAGTCCACATACCTAGCATTGGAAAGAACGGTATGAAGCCAGTGTAAATAGTCTGGTGTTCCCTTTGCATTATAGACGTGATACTCGTGTTTAAAGCCAACCGATGCGGAGCTCGATACGAATGATAGGCATCACTGCTTATGATAGAGCCTGGTATGACTCTGACCACTTCAATGAGGAGAGGTGGTTTTGACAAGCTTCTTCCGTAGAAAACCGTTTTTGAAATGAAATTAAACATACTTTTGATATTAATGTTATGGTTAAATGGTAGGTATTTTGATAGGAGGGGATAATATTGAACAGAAACAATACTGTCCGTTTAGAAATATTGATCAATAATAACAAACTTTATGAAAGATTTGAAGGTGCATTTCTTTCGATTGCAAAAACATATATAGAATGTACTCCTATTGATGTATCTAATATAAACTTCGAGAAGACAAAAAAATCATATTATCGTATTGTACGATTATAATAGTTTGGAATTAAAATATGCTTTTGAATTTGAAGAAGGCTCTGTACAAGAAAAAGCTTCGCTTCCTAACGGTGAAATCGTAGATTCTTTCATGGAGTTCTGGATAAAATGGGTAGTGGAAGGCTTTTTTTTAGACGAATTGAAAGTTGAATCAAAACACACTGAAATAACCTTTAATAACAAGGATGTCATGAAAACGATTTAAAGATTAAAATGATTATGTCATTAGCTCAGAATGAGTAATGGTTTTCCTGACAAATTTCTTCAGAGGAAAACTGTTTTTGAAATGAAATTAAACTCATCTGTTGGTATTTAGCCATTTAAAACACCCTTACAAAACGTTTGTTTGTATTTATATTATACCGAACATTCGTTCGTAAGGGTAGTAATTCTGAGCAAAAGGGATATTCATTAAGATAAATTGTAGCCTCTTTGTGAAGTGATGTACTTAAAGAAACGGAGAAGCGTTAGTACAAGAAGCTGCCGCTGCAATTGTTCAACTATTTGATTGCTCTTTAGTAAGGGAGAATGGTTAAGGAGTAAATTGCAGGGATTTACTTGTTTGCGTCCGATCTGTCCATTTATAAAAACACTTTAACTACTAATATTGTTGCTAATTGATTAATGAATGTAAAAAATATGTATTATAATATGGTTACAATTTTTTAATGATTAGGAGGAATTATGGATTACTTATCAATTTCCCCAATAATTATTGTTGCTGTTTGCTTCTTCATAGGTGTCTATCTAATACCTTCAATTATTGCATTGAGAACCGAACATAAGAACAGTAAAAGCATTATAGCACTAAACATTTTGTTAGGTTGGACTTTTTGGGGTTGGCTGGCTATATTTGTTTGGTCACTATTCGGCAAAGATACTAAAGTGTCTTCTACTACAAACTAGCTTTCAGAGACCTCGATGAGGTCTTTTTTTCATGCGATTTCCTTCATCATTTCAATTTATTTGATTTTTGGCAGGATGCAATTAGCATTTGGTTAATTCGTTCACTAAACACCATTATTTTGGCCATTTCTAGCCAACTGAACCAATTAAGGTAATTGTCTAAGTAAAAGGTCACCACACCTTTAAACGTCTATGAAAGTTGTTAACTTGTTGAATGTGGAAAATGCCTTTTTTACACGTTCTTTTTGCTTTCCATTTATAGATTCATACTTTAATCTCTTTGCCATAGCGGACCACTTGTAATTGGATAATTGGATGCTGTGTCCTTGCACAACAACAAACAGGATGGACTTAGATATCCCCATATTACCGTCTCGATTTCTTCCGCTTTTTAGTAAGGTATAGAAAGCAACAGCCTATCCGAAAACAGCTAAAAATATAGATCCATTACAAATACACAAAAATTTCCTACAAAGTTTTTTCCTCCTCATCCATATTAAACCAACTGTTTTTGTAAAGTTTATCCACTTTTTTTAATTGTGATATATTTTTTTAGAATCAAAAAACATAAAAATCGTAAAAAACATAGAAATCATGTTTGTTTTTTGCAGTTTTTAAGTTTTTTAATTAGTGTTTTTATGCATTTGATATTACTTAATGATGCTTGTATCATCAGTATCGTTCGTACCATATGCAATGGTAGGGAGGAGGAGGTACGAATAATTACCAATACCTCCCCGCAGACTTCAGCTTTATAGTTGAAACAACAAAGGAGGATATCATGATACAAGAAAACAGTGTAGGTAGTAATGAATCCATTCAAGTAGAAGATCAGATTACGCCTAACAGTCTCTTATCCCACGCATTGTTATGGATGAAAGAATACAGGTATTGGTCAAACACTACGTTTGACAGCTATTATCATGACCTTAAACTCTTTGAAAATTATTTAGAGACACAACAATTGAAACCTGTATTAAAAAGTGGTGAAAGATTAAACATCGTTAACAAGTGGATCATCCTTCAAAAAGATAATAATGTTGCATATAAAACGATTACTAGAAGAATTGCGACTCTTTCTTCTCTTTACAGTTTTTACAAAGAACTGGGTGTAGTGAATAAGAACGTATTTAAAGCCGTCAAAGTGCCAGGCGCTCATTCAGATTCACATAGCCGTGCTTTAGATTTAGATGACCTGGTTCTAGTGTTTAAAGCCCTGAAGGATTTCAAACAGCAAAAGTTAAGAATCGACGTACCTATTAAACTTTTGCTTTATACAGGCTTACGGAATCATGCACTAAGCCATCTTTGTGTTAAAGATATTGATTGGGACGATGAAGTCATTGTTTATAATCCTGTAATTAATAATTATAAGCATAAGATTCAAATATTACCGTTACCTCCAAAATTCTTACAGATACTGCATAATTACGTTGAGGAGCTTAATTTAAGCGATCATGACCCTTTATGTTATGGATTTAACGGTATTCCTTTAAAAAATAAGCAACTCAATCTCCTAGTCAATAAAATTAACAAGCATTTGGGCTGGGAAGGTGAGAAGAGAGTTACACCTCATGGATTTAGGTACACCATTGCCACGTTATTAGATGAGAAAGATATATCAATAGATACGATCAAGTACCATCTTGGCCACACGTCTAGTGATAATATAAAATTTTACCTTAAACGAGACAGACGCAAAATCATTCAAATAAAGTCAGCCTTAACAGAAATAGAAACGAAGGTCGAGGGAGTTTTAATTGATAACGATAGAGAGAATTGCTCTGTTCACAATACTAAAGCGTTTCCTGATAATGACGCAGCTAATCTACCTTTTTCAGAGGGATTTCTTATTCAGTTATCGCAATCGAACCCAGAACTTCTCGAGAAAATTATGCTGGAGCATTATAAAAAATAATACCTTATAAAGTGAGGCTACAAAAATCACGCAGGAAACAGCAAGAAGTTGTACATGATAAGCCAACTGTTAAAAAGCCCCTAAATATTTAGGAGCTTTTGACAGTCATTCGTTATTAATTTTGTATTAAAAAACTATGAATCGCTTTTTTCTTTTGTTCAAAATCAATATGAGTGTACATACTTGTTGTAGCAAGACTTTCATGTCCAAGTAACTCCTGCAAGGTCTTGAGATCTACTTTGTCTTTGTTCTCTTGCAATAGGAGCGTCGCAAACGTATGTCGTAAATGATGAAGGGAAAACCTGTGTGAAGGCAGTCCAGCGTGTTCTAATACCTCCTTAAAGATTTTGTGAAGTCCTCGTGGATTCAATTGGTCCCCATTTTTATTACAGAATATTGGTTCACTATAGTGTTTTTGTTGCTCCATTAAAAGGTCACGATAGCTCGTTATTAAAGGGATGACAATCGGATGGAGGGGGAGAAGGCGCTCTTTTTTCCCTTTTCCTTTTACTAAAATCGTGTTTACATGTAAGTCGAGTTGCCCCCATGTTAAATCCACTATTTCTTGCCGTCTCATACCTGTTGTAGCCAATAATTTAAACATGACCTCATTCCTTACAGCTAGAGACCGTTGATCCTTTTCTAAGAAAGCAAAAAGACGTTTTAAATCTACTAATGACATATAAACAGGTAAATTTTTATCGGATTTTGGAGCTTGAATGCCTGCCATAAAATCCACTTTCATATAATTTTCTTTTAAACAATACTGACAATAGGATTTTAAACACGAAATACGCCGCTGCAATGTTCGTGGTTTAATACTATGGTTAAGAACCTGATCTTGAATAAAACGACGAACACTAGATGAGTTGATGTCATCTAAAAAGATGGAACGATTGTTATTCAATAGAAAATCACCAAATAGCCGTAAATCGAAGGCATAACTGGTAAGCGTATTGATGGAGTAATTTTTTTCAACTTCTAAATACAATAAATAATCATCTGTTGCTTGAACATAATTCATCGGGTGAGCCTCCTTAAAAGTATCGTTATAAGGTCGAACCCTAAAAATTATGGTCGATACGCAAGGATTATGGGACCAGGGTGCCGTTATCGGGATGACCCCATAAATTATAGTCAACTTGTGAAACATAAGTACACGATATGATATATTATGGGAACTTGGAGTGATGACCTTATGTCCCTCCTCGGTTTAATTCTAGTTTACATAATATATATTATAGGAACCCGAAAATGATATCATTATTCCGTCTCAATTAATAAGTATTCTTATTGTTTTGAGACGGAATCAAAAATTTTAATATATTTTTATTATTTACCAACTTTCTTTTTATCCAACTTACTTCGTTGACCTGTCTCTTTAATTCTAATATCAACTTCAATCGTTATTTCAGATTTACGCCATCGGTCTTTTAACCATTCTTGTTCATTAAAATTCTCATCGTCTTGAATCCACAGACGATGTCCTAATAACCAAGGTTCAACATTGATATCTTTCATTTTTTCAATGGTCTCATGCATATTTTCTTCAATGGATCCTTCGACTTCTTTTTCGACTTTTCCAATGAGGTCTTCCGAGGTTTTTATTTCACCAGAAGCTATGTGAATTAATTCCCCCTCCCCACTTACCTTAACAAGGAATTTATCAGGGTCAATAGACACTACCTCTATTTTAGAGTCTGTATTTATTCTCAATGAGACGTCTATCATGGTGTTAGAACCGGAATCGACTTCAACTGTGTAATTCAAATTATCTAATTTCTCTTCTTTTAGTAATGAACTCATGCTACTTTGCTTTCCTTTTAGTACGTCAATCATCTGCCTATCTTGAAAGATCGCATGATCTTGAATAACATAATCAGAATTAATGTGAATCATCGGAACCTTAGCAGCTTTTGCAATCATATTCGAATCTCTTCTAAATTCGTATAACTTCAATTCTTCGACACGAGCCATTTTTTGACCGGCTTCGAAAAAAATACTAATATATAATGAAGGAAGTGATGCTAGTGGAGATTCAAACGAAAGGACATCATAGACGGTCTGATCTTCCGGTACTACAAGTAAGTGGACGCCATTATCAACAGGGGCTCTTCGGTCAATTAAATCAATAACATCTCCAATCCCCTTTCTTGCTAATTTTTCACCTATGACAACTGTTTTTAAATGACCGAAAAATAACACAGTTGGTGTTCTTGCTTCAATGTCTGCGATTGCATCCCATAAGGAAGCATTCACGGCCTTAAGTGTTTCAAATTCAGAACCTTGCTCTCCTCCACCTCCTCCGGGTGAAAACTGTGGAGTAACTACTGGCATTTGCAACGATACTTCATATTCATCATCTTCGGTTATGTCGATTCCTAAACCTAAAATCATCGTTCGTTGGTCTATTTCCTTAGAATCAGGAATACATCCTGCCAGTAAGCAAATAAAAATAAGAATAACTACCTTTAAACTAATTTTTATCATTGGCTTTCTCCTCTTTTACTAGCAATCAAAAAAATGCAGAGAATACTCGGCACAAGGAAAGAATAAAGGATTAGATTCATGTTTTGAAGAGTCAAGTCCAAATTGACATATCCAGGAGTAAGTATAACTAAGAAAAACAACGAAACAACAACAAGTAATTTTGTCATGATATCTTTCTTTTTCAAAGGTGGAATAAGCTTCTTTAATAAAAAACTTGTGAACCAAATTTGAATAACCGATATCTTGTAAAAAGAAACGAGCCAAATAGTTAGAAAAATCAAATCAAGCCTCTCAAAAATTCCAGTCCCTTCTGTCACAGACTGTATTAAAGTCGTTAGTGGGGATAGTAAGGTCAGTGCTTGGTCAAAACCAAATGTTCCTAACACCACTATCGCAACCATCGAAAAAGTGATCATTACAAACAACAAACTTATTGTTGATACCTTTAAAAATGGAACATCATTCTTCATATACGGAAAAAATCCTAATAACGCAACTACCCCCGCGTATCTAGACATATCTGAAATCGAACTCTTCAAAAAAGTCATAGTATCAACACTTAGCACCGGTGGTATATAGATCCATTTAAAATCCTCAGTAAAAAAGAGAAAAATCACAGTAATAAAAATAACGATATCCATAATAAATAGTGTCACCAAAAATTTTGCGATTGCTTCTATTCCATAGATAATCGAGAAAAATATAATAAATAAAAAATATCCAACTATAATCCAAGCACTTGTATTTGTTAGTAAATAGCTATTTACAATAATGAGCAATGTCTCTATTCCCCAGCGACAGGTAGCAACCGCACTTATAAACAAATATAAGATAACAGGAATGTGAATAATAGCTAAAGTCTTTTCACGGAAGACTTCTATTAAATCTCCTCTTTCTTGTTTTTTTAAAGTTAAATGAAACAAACCAAGCAGAATAAGATAAGGAATAACAGCAAGTATAACTTTAAGCCATGCACTCCTTATCTCTTCACTACCTACATATGGCAAGAGAATAACTCCTAACGTAATCGTAGAACAATAGGTATATACAAATAGCTTAGACGTTCCGAATTTTTGATCAGAGTCACGTAAATTCATAGGTGCACCCTCCAATTCCCTTCGTTCTTATACATAAACTTATTTTTCTGGGTAAAAAAAATGAAATAGTTTTTTAAATTGTAAAGGTACAACTGGTGAAAGATAGCTATGTCCTAAGCTATTCAACTTACATAAGTGAAGAATTGTCCATACTACTGCTAAAGTCATTCCATACAGCCCTAATAACGATGCCGCTATTACATATAGGTACCTTAAAAGACGCCACGTAGCAACAAATTCCCAATAAGGCACCATGAAGATGGCGATTGCAGTAAAAGCAATCGTTATCACCATAATATTACTGACTAGACCTGCTTCAACTGCTGCCGTTCCAATAACTAACCCACCAACTATACCAATCGTCTGTCCTACAAAGCTTGGTAATCGTATACTAGCCTCTACTAGAACATCTAAAGCAAAAAGCATCACTAATGCTTCCGTTGGTGCATCTAAAGGTATTTGTGATCTTGACTGAGCAATTGTAATCGCCATTTTTGTTGGAATTAATTCAGGATGAAATGCTACTAAAGTAACATAAAGAGCAGGTAAAAGCGTGCCGATAAAGACTCCTACAAAACGTAAAAGACGAACAAAAGAATAATTCCATTTTACGGTAAATGATCGATCTTCATTTGAAGAAAAGCTTTCAAATAGTTGGATAGGTGTAATAATACAAAAGGTATGGTGATCAAAAAATATAACTACTTTTCCACTTCTTAATCGAGCCGCCGCTTGATCAGGCCGTTCTGTCAATAAGCTTTGAGGAAACAAAGATAAATGCCCTTGTTGAAAAAATCGTGCTAATTCACCAAGGTCGTATATATCTTCATTTTCAACCTCTTGCATTTTTTGTTGAATATGATTCTTAACTTCATCATTTACAGCAGAATCTAAATACACAGCATTGATTTTCATATGTCTCGATTCACCAATACTGGCTTCCATTGTATGCAAATTATAATCCCTTATAAAATTCCGGATTATCACAACATTTTTATCTGCGTCTTCAACAAAACCGATCTTCGGGCCAAATACCTGAAACTCAGTAGTCGGCTCACTAATCGACCGTGTTTGTGTTTCCCTCAATTTTAATAACCGCGGAGCATTTCCTTCGAATTGAATAAGTGCATCTCCATTTAGGATCCCTTTCATAATGTCATACCAATTATCAGGTATATCAGAGGAGACAGTTTCATAAATATGATTCTGGGCTATTTTGTCGTCACTTTCTAAAAAAACATCATTTAATGCCCTTCTAACAACCAACTCATCTAACTTTTTCGTGTCAGTTAGTCCTATAACATAGGAAATATTCAAATTTGAATAAGTAGATCTTTCAATGAGTCTAACCTCAAAATCATATGTATCAGCAAAGATTTCTTTTAGAATTTTTTCATTTTGAGATAAAGTCTTGGAAATTACGTTAGGGTCATCGATAATCTTGTTAATTCTATTTTCCGAAATGGGCTGCTTATCAGGTATTTTTTTCATTATAAACCTCCCATTTTTTTTAGTAATCATAGTCTGTGGAATTAAGCTGTAAATATACAAAGATCAGACGCAGATTTTCTCCGTCTGATCTTTGTATTCAGTAATTATTCATCATTATACAACGTCGCTCACCTAGTTCTTTATAACGAACGGTAAGCAAATTTTAATATATACTGAGATAACTATAGTTCACGGTGTATACTATCCTTCTATAGCGCACCTTTGAAAACCTTGAAAATAGGCGGCATTTTACTGATGTTTTGCAAAAAAATAAACACAATTCAAGAAAATATTTAGTTTACATAATAAATTTATTGGTAACTAAATGCTGTTCTTTAATATCTTTTAGGCAGTCGTTAATAGTTTCAGAAAAGAAGCAGCTAGCTTGCCCCGCAGAAAGCAACCGTCATGAGCGGATTCGAGCTCCTCTGTTCAAAAACATATAATAATAATTTAATAAACTCTAATAAAAAAAGCATTCAGCTAATAATTCATTAGCTGAATGCTTTAACAAAACGTAATTTTTTATTATTAAGAACTATTTTCAGATGACTTTTTCTCTTTCGGCCTGTTTATATCCTCTTTTTCAATCCAAGTATCAACTACTTCCCCTGTCGAGGTAGTATCGAATAGGAATGAACCATTTGTATATCGATCGTTAGACCGTAAATCACTTAACCTAATTTCTCCTACAGAGCCATCCTTTACTTTCACGTGAATAACGTCACTACCATTTAAACCATACACGATCGCTACTGTATGAGGTTGACGTTTTAACTCCTTAATCATAACAAGACCACGCTTTGCTCTTGTTGTTCGCTCAAATGCCTTAAGTGGCATTTTTTTGTATGCAGTTCGTTGTGTTAAAAGGAAAATCCATGGTGTTTCCCCATTTGTAAAGAAAAGACAGCTTTTCACTTCGTCATCTGGTTTTATACTTATAGCTTTTACGCCAGCAGTTCGTTGACCTGTAATGCCGACTTCCTCTTCTCCATACCATAGACCATAACCGAATTTTGTTGCTAAGAATACATCTTTATTTCCTTGAGTATGCTCCACAGAAATTAATTCATCTTCGGGTTTTAATTTCACAGCCATTAAAGCTTTCGAATGGCGTTGGGGCTTGTACTCACTTAATAAGGACCGTTTGATCATTCCGTTTTTAGTAGCAAAAATTAAATATTCATCGTCAGAAAATTTTTGGATAGGAACCCCATGTAAAATTTCATCATTAGGATTCATCCCGACAATATTGGCTACATGTTGTCCATTATCTTTCCAACGAAGTTCAGGAAGAAGATGCACAGGTATATAGAGATAGGACCCTTTTTTAGTAAATAACAGCAAGGTGTCTGTTGTATTCATTTCCATAGAATGCAACAAACGATCCGTTTCTTTCATTCCCGGACTTTCTCCATTAGAGGCAGTAAAGGACCTGATACTCGACCTTTTGACGTAACCTTCCTTTGTGACAGAAACACGAACGTCTTCAGAGGGAACAACCACTTCCAGATTAATTTTAAGATCCTCAATCTCCTCTTCAACCAACGTTCTGCGATCCTCACTATAATTTTTTTTAATTTTACGCAGCCCTTTTTTAATTTCATTTATTAAATTTTTCTCTGAGGCTATAATGCTTTCTAAAGTTTCAATTGATTTTTTTAACTCATCTGCTTCCTGTTGTAAGGTTGTAATATCTGTATTCGTCAAACGATAAAGTTGTAAATTAACGATAGCTTCCGACTGAGGTTCCGTAAATTCAAAACGTTCTTGCAATCTATCTTTCGCATCTCTTTTGTCTTTAGAAGCACGAATTGTTTCAATTACTTCGTCTAATACAGAAATAGCTTTAATTAAACCTTCAACAATATGGGCACGATCTCGAGCTTTGTTTAAATCAAAATTTGTTCTTCTGACAATGACTTCCTTTTGATGCGTAATGTATGCGTCAAGCATATGCTTAATGCCAAGAAGTTTAGGTGTTTTTCTGAAAATAGCAACCATATTAAAGTTGTATGAAATCTGTAAATCAGTATTCTTATATAAGAAATGCAAAATTCCTTGCGCATTAGCTTCTTTTTTTAATTCAATAACAATTCGCAGACCAGTTCTGTCAGTATCATCACGTACTTCAGCTATTCCATCTACCTTTTTATCCAATCTCAGCTCATCCATCTTTTTCACTAAGTTAGCTTTGTTAATTTCATAAGGAATTTCGGTAATAACGATCTGCTCTTTACCGCCCCTAATTTCTCCTATTTCGGCCTTGCCTCTTAATATGATCTTTCCTTTTCCAGTTTCATACGCTTTTCTCAATCCTTCAACGCCTTGAAGGGTTCCGCCAGTAGGAAAATCTGGACCTTTAATAAATTTCATTAGATCATCCACATTACAGTCAGGATGGTCCATTTGATGTATCGCTGCATCAATCACTTCGCTCAAATTATGAGGCGGTATATCTGTTGCATAACCACTCGAAATACCAGTCGACCCGTTCACAAGTAAGTTAGGATAACTAGCCGGCAAAACTACCGGTTCTTCTTGAGAATCATCGAAGTTAGACATGAAATCAACCGTGTCTTTTTCAATATCTAATAGCATTTCTGAAGCAATCCTTGATAGACGAGCTTCTGTATAACGCATTGCCGCAGGTGGATCACCATCAATAGATCCATTATTCCCATGCATTTGTACAACCGGATGCCTCATTTTCCAATCTTGACTTTGACGAATCATTGCTTCATAAACAGATGAGTCGCCGTGGGGATGGTAATTACCTATAACGTTCCCCACCGTCTTAGCAGCTTTTCTAAAAGGACGATCTGCAGTGTTTCGATCCACATGCATGGCATATAAAATTCTTCGCTGAACTGGTTTAAGACCATCTCGCGCATCAGGTAAAGCACGGTCTTGTATGATATATTTACTGTATCTCCCAAATCTGTCCCCTATAACATCTTCTAGAGGCAGATCCAGGTAACGTTCTTTATCTTCCAAGGATTACTCCTCCTCTGTCACTAATAAGTTATCATTATCTAATATGTTGGTGTCCTCATCTAATCCAAAAGCAACATTTTTTTCAATCCATTTTCTTCGAGGCTCTACTTTATCACCCATAAGAGTGGAGACATGTCGTTCTGCTCTTGCTATATCATCAATCGTTACCCGGACTAGTGTTCTTGTTTCAGGATCCATCGTTGTCTCCCAAAGCTGCGTTGCATCCATTTCTCCCAGTCCTTTATATCGCTGAAGAATATAACCTTTACCGATTTTATCAATTGCTCCTTGTAAGCCACTTTCATCCCATGCGTACTCCACTTTTTCTTTCTTACCAGAACCTTTACTAACTTTGTATAAAGGCGGTAAGGCGATAAACACACGACCGCCTTCAATAAGTGGACGCATGTAACGGTAGAAAAATGTTAATATAAGCACTTGAATATGGGCACCATCTGTATCTGCGTCCGTCATAATTACTACTTTGTCATAATTAATATTGGTGATATCGAAATCAGGACCTACATCGCCACCAATAGCATAAATCATAGTTCTAATCTCTTCGTTCTTCATAATATCTGCGAGTTTGGCTTTTTCGGTATTAATAACTTTACCGCGAAGTGGCAGAACTGCTTGGAATTTACGATCTCGCCCTTGCTTCGCAGAACCCCCGGCAGAGTCACCCTCCACTAAATAAAGTTCATTACGACTTGGATTCCTTGATTGAGCAGGTGTTAGTTTCCCACTTAGCATCGCATCTTTTCGTTTGTTTTTCTTCCCACTTCTCGCATCTTCACGAGCTTTACGTGCTGCTTCTCTAGCCTGCGAAGCTTTGACAGCTTTTCGTATAAGGTTATTACTAATCTCCGGGTTTTCTTCAAGGAAAAAACTTAGCTTTACGAAAACGACACTATCTACAGCTGCTCTAGCCAATGGAGAGCCTAGCTTCCCCTTCGTTTGACCTTCAAATTGGAGCTTATCCTCTGGAACTCGAACAGAAATGATCGCAGTAAACCCTTCGCGAATATCACTTCCATCTAAGTTTTTATCACGTTCTTTTAGTAATTGCAGTTTTCTTGCGTGTTCATTAACAGCTCTAGTAACTGCAGCTCTCATTCCTAGTTCGTGAGTTCCGCCATCTTTTGTTCGAACATTGTTTACAAAAGATAGCGTATTTTCAGTGAACCCATCATTATATTGAAAGGCGAAATCTACCTCTATCTCTTCATGTTCTCCTGTAAAAGAAACAACTGGATGAAGGGTATCTTTTTCCTCGTTTAAATATCCCACAAAAGCTTCTAAACCAGTTTCAAACAGAAATGATTCTGTTCCGTTTTCTTGACCTGGTCTCTCGTCTATTAGATCAATTTTTACCCCTTTTATGAGAAAAGCAGCTTCTCTGAGCCTTTCTGCTAAAGTATCATTATGATACGTGGTTGTATTAAATATCGATGCATCAGGTTTGAAATGAATGGTTGTACCTGTTTTTTTCGTTTTGCCGATAGTTTCCAATGTTGTAACAGGTTTTCCGCCATTCTCAAAGCGTTGACGGTAAATAGAACCCTCTCGATATATCGTTACTTCAAGCCATTCGGACAGTGCGTTTACGACTGATGCACCAACACCATGGAGACCACCACTAGTTTTATAGCCGCCTTGACCAAATTTACCTCCAGCGTGCAGCACAGTTAGAATGACTTCCGGAGTTGGTTTACCGGTAGCATGCATGCCCGTCGGAAAACCTCTGCCCTCATCTTTGACACTGATACTGTTATCTTTATGTATTGTAACAATAATATGATTGCCATAACCTGCAAGGATCTCATCCACCGAATTATCAACAATCTCAAAAACTAGGTGGTGAAGACCGCGGTGATCTGTACTGCCTATGTACATACCTGGTCTTTTTCGGACCGCATCAAGACCTTCTAATACTTGAATGGCATCATCATTATACTCGAATTCTTGTTTTTTGGACAATGCTTCTTGCTCCTTTCTCTTGCAAACCGTACTAAAGCTAATATCTAACATACCATAACAATGGTCTGGTTTCGAGTGACGATTACATATTTCCTTTAAATTAATCGTCATGAATAAGTGAAAAAACCAAAAAAAGAACATACATTCCCTTAGTTATCTCTATTTAGTATAATATTACATCTGCCATGTTGCAAGAATAAAAGGGACCAAGGAAACTGAAGCTAGAAAAGAAAAACTGCTTTGAAGTCTTAAAAACTTAGTGGCTTTTTTCTATTTTTTGCTTTATTATCATGGAAGTTTGATTGGAAGAATGACCGCTCACTTTCCGTAGATGATCCGTGAGCCTCTCTGTTCGACGAAAAAAATCTCTAAAAAACCGATAATTTTATAAATTCGATAAAAAACCATTATGCAAAATATTAACTTCTGCATAATGGTTCAACATCCTATTTATTCAGATATGCCAATTCTATTTTAATACACCGGTCCATAACTACTTTTTTGCCAGCCCTCAAGGCTATTTGCTCGGCCTCGTCGCTTGCTAGCCCCAACTGAGTCCAAAATACTTTTGCATTAGTTTTAGCTGTTTCCTCAGCTATTTCAGGGAGAAACTCAGACCTTCTAAATACGTTTACGATATCAATATCGCCTTCAATATCAGTGACACTGGAAACTGCTTTTCGCCCGAAAACTTCATCAATAACCGGATTCACAGGAATAATTTCATATCCTGCAGCTAAAAGTACCTCCGTTACCTGATAGGATGTACGCGCTGGATTATCCGAAAGTCCTACGACTGCAATACGTTTTGCGTCGCGTAAAATCTCATTCACTTCTTCTCGATTAGGGGAACTCATTTAAAAACTCCTTTTCTGTATTTTATTTTACAATTAAAACAGGACATTTCACTCTTTTCGCGACTTTATGGCTTACGCTTCCTAGCACCATTTGTTGAAATTGATTTAATCCTCTACTACCAATAACAACAATATCATAACTCTCTTCACTTGCTTCTCTGACTATTGTTGGTCCAGGATCTCCAAAAGTGTGTTTTACCGTAAGCGGGATATTTGCATCTTTAACACGTTTCTCCATCGAGCTTACTCGTTCTTTTCGGTGTTCAGGAATTGCTCGCGGTTTCATATCGTCTTCGACTACTTCAGACCTTGCAGGTATATCATCTACAACATGGATGAGAGTGATGTCAGCCCCCTCTGTTAATCCAGCAATAAAAATTGCTTTTTCACAGGCACGTATAGCGTGCTCAGAACCATCACCCGCTAATAATATATGTTTAAACATAGATTTTCCCTCCCTATATCTGAATGCTTCTAGTTATATTATAGCCGATTGTAAGCGCTAACGGGGAAGTACTTCATATTTTATTAGACATTAATCGAGTAACCCTTCTCCTTCTAAGTACTCTCTCGCAACCAACGCAGGATCAGCATCTTCTTCATCCACTTGGTAATTCATTTCTAACATTTCTTCTTCTGAAATCCGTCCACCTAGCTGATTTAAAATTCCTTCAATCTCAGGGAACTCTTCAAGCACATCCTCTCTGAATAAAGGAGCGCCATTAAACGGTGGAAAAACCATTTCATCATCCTCTAAAGCCACTAAATTATAGCGGATCATATACGAATCAGTAGAATATGCATCGATGACCTGAACATCTCCTGAAACAAGGGCTTCTGACCTTAACGCGGCCTCCATTGTTTGTACATCATTTAGTTCAAGATTATACGCTTCTTGAATAGCTGGATAACCATCAGGTCTATCATAGAATTCAAAGGTAAAACCAGCCGTTAACTCATCTTCATATTCCTGTAAATCAGATATTTTCTCAAGATTTAATTCAGCAGCTATTTCCTCTGTTACAGCGATAGCATACGTGTTTTGATAGTCCATCGGTTCTAGGAAAACTAAATTATATTCGCTATACATGCCTTCTTTAGCTTGTTCAAAAGCTTCTCTTTCCTCATAACTTTCTGGTTCCTCACCTAATAGCGTGGTTATAGCGGTTCCTGTAAATTCCAAATACCCGTCTATATCACCGACCTCAATCGCTTGAAATAGAAAATCAGTTGCTCCAATACCTGGCTCCAGAACAACATTATAATCTGTATCTTGTTCGATTAGGTGCTTATACATATTAATAATTATCTCTGGTTCGGTTCCAATTTTACCAGCGATAGTTATTTCTTCTTGGGAGTTACCCCCGCTAATATTAAAAGCACTCATTGCTGTAGGTGTCGTCACTAGTAAAATAGCTACAATGACTACGGTTGCTATAGGAGTAATGGACGATCCAGTAGATTTTTTCTCAACAAATCGAAGTACAGCATCAAAAAATAATGCGAGAAGAGCTGCAGGAATTGCCCCTAACAGGATATAATAACTATTATTACGTTGAATCCCTAACATGATTAAATCACCTAAACCACCAGCCCCAATCAAAGCGGCTAATGTAGCGGTTCCTACTATTAGAACCATCGCAGTTCTAATTCCCGCCATAATAGTTGGCATTGCCAAAGGTAATTGAACTCTATGGAGTTGCTGAAGCGTCCCCATTCCCATTCCTCTTGATGCTTCCATCAAAGCAGGATCAACACCTTTTATTCCTGTGTATGTATTTCTCAATATCGGTAGAAGAGCATAAACAGTTAACGCAACAATTGCGGGCGTCGTACCAATTCCCAAGAAAGGTATTAAAAAACCTAGAAGCGCTAAACTTGGAATCGTTTGAAGAACAGCCGTAGAACCGATGATAGGCTCTGCTGCCTGTCGGTAATGGCTTAAAATAATCCCTAATGGAACTGCTATGAAAACTGAAATTAATAGAGAGATAAGAGACATTTCTAAATGCTCCCAGAGTGCGCTAGTAACTAGATCCCGCCTGTCTAAAGCTAATTGAAAAAAAGTTTGAATGGCTAAGATTCTCATGATAAAGCTCCTTCTCGGTCTTTGAAGTGATATTTCTCCAAATGAAGGACAATATCTTTGTAAGAGACGTCACCTGTATACTCTTTCTCGTCATTGAAAACTGTCAGAGAATTCTTCTTAGAATCTTTTAGTTTTTCAAAGGCCGCTCTAACTGAATGACTTGTTAATAGAAATTCGTTAACCTCTTCTTTCAATGGGGCTTGAGTACGAGATCGGTAAAGCGTCATTTCAGATAAAGGAGCACCCCACGGGTCTTGTCTTGCACCGATAAATTTCTCAACGAAATCATCAGCCGGGTTCTGTAAAAGTTTCTCTGGCGTATCCACTTGAACAACAGAACCCTCTTTTAAAATACAAATACGATTTCCTAAAGCTAACGCCTCATCCATGTCATGAGTGACAAAAACGATAGTTTTCTTGATATTTTTTTGTAAATCTAATATGTCTTTCTGTAACTGCTCCCGAGTTATCGGATCAAGGGCACTAAATGGTTCATCCATAAGAATGATATCAGGATCTCCAGCAAGTGCACGAACAACACCAACGCGTTGTTGTTGCCCACCGGATAACTCATCTGGCATGCGGTCGCGATATGTAGATGGATCTAGCCCAACCATATCCAGAAGTTCATCAACTCTCTTAGAAATATCTTCTTTCGGCCATTTAACTAATTCAGGAACAATAGAGATGTTCTCTTTAATCGTCATATGAGGAAATAAAGCAATTTGCTGTAATACATAGCCAATATTCCACCTTAATCGCTTCATATTCATGTCTCGGATATTTTTGTCTTGAATAAAAATCTTGCCGTCTGATGAATCTATTAATCGGTTAATCATTTTCATTGTCGTTGTTTTTCCACAACCACTAGGCCCTATTAATACAAACAATTCTCCTTTTTCAATTCGGAAGTTCAGATCATTTACTGCTTTTGTTCCATCTGCAAAAACTTTGGATACTCCTTGAAATTCTATCATTCATTTTTCCAACTCCTTAGTAACATCTTATATGTAAGATTCTAACTTTATAATTCACTTTATTACGTATTTTAAAACATCATACAAAAAAGCCGTTAACGGAAAAAATTCCTTTAACAGCGGTTTTGTGCTTATATTGTTTTCTAGCTTTAACTTCATGTTATGGAGTGTTTATTCAGTAATTCGATAGACATTACGATATTTTGATTCAAGATATTCAATCAAATAGCGTGGATTAACACCTTCACCAGTAGTATCTTTTAAGATTTCTAATGGCTCTTTGCTTTTCCCATATTGATGAATATTTTTCGTTAACCATTCCTTAATTGGCGCTAAATCACCTTGTTGAAGTAGCTCATCAAAATCGGGTAACTCTTTTTCCATCACTTTTTTAAGTTGTGCAGCATAGACATACCCTAATGCATAGGAAGGAAAATATCCAAAAGCACCACTTGGCCAATGTACATCTTGAAGCACACCCTCCCCATCATGAGATGGACGAACACCAAGTAACTCTTCCATTTTATCATTCCATGCTTCCGGAAGATCAGCAACCTCTAACTCCCCGTTAATTAAAGCTTTCTCTAGCTCATATCGGGCTATAATGTGTAAAGAGTAGGTCATTTCATCTGCTTCTATTCGAATCAACGAAGGGCCTGCAACATTAATACCACGATAAAAAGTATGTAAATCAATATCATCAAATTGTCCGTTCGCATTCTTTTTCAAAAGATCATAATACTTTTCCCAAAAAGAAAAATGACGACCGACGAAGTTTTCCCAAAACAATGATTGAGATTCATGGATACCCATGGACGTGCCAGTACATAATGGTGTCCCTATGAACTTCTCATCGATATTCTGCTCATATAAAGCATGACCACCTTCATGAATCGTTCCAAATACAGCTGTGCGAAAATCCATTTCATCATATTTTGTAGTGACACGAACATCTCCTGGATTCAAGCCTATAGCGAATGGATGAACAGTTGTATCCAAACGACCTGCTTCGAAATCATACCGCATGTTCTCATATTTCTCGGCTCAATGCCTCTTGGTTTTTCGGTGGAAATGGTTGAAACAAAAAATCTGTTTGCGGCTGATCTTTTGCTTCTGTAATTTCTTTCACTAACGGAACAAGTGCCTTTTTTAGTTTGCCGAAGACATCGTCAATGATATCTACCGTGAGTCCTGGTTCGTAATCATCTAGTAAAGCATTGTATTTGTTTCCTTTATACCCAACCCACTCTGTGTACTTACGGTTATAGTCGACTATTTTTTCTAAATATGGCTGAAAAGTTTTGAAATCAGCATCATTTTTAGCCTTTTCCCAAGCAACTTCCGCATTCGAAGTGAGAATAACATACTCTTTAAATTCTTGAGGAGGAATATTTTCGTATTTTTTTAATTGTTTTTCACATTCTTCCACCGAACCTTTTGTAACTTCTGTGAGTTTGCTCCATACGGATGGCTCCCTCAATCCCTCTAGATACCCTTTTAGCTCTTGTGAAGTGGACATTGCAAAAACTTCTGATGATAATGTACCTAACACTTCCGATCGCTGAGAAGCCCCTTTACGAGGTGCACCAGTTCTCAAATCCCAAGCCATCAATCCAATTGATTCTTCAAAATGACTAATTTTCTTAATGTAAGCTAAAAATTTCTCTTCTAATGTTTCTGTTTCTGTAGTCATGTTTCATTTCTCCTTTCCATTTAACCAAGTCTTTCAGTTCTATAAATGTACTCCTGGTACCGATAGACGATAAATTAGGTAACTTACTTATTTTAAATGAGAACTCTGATTAGTAAATACAACAATACTATCATACCCTTTCTCTAAAAAAAATTCATTAATTGACCATAAGTATTCAAATTTGATCTATTAGGCATCCAGCCTTTTATTTTGATATACTTTAAACAGAAATTCACAGATTAAGAAAAACGGCATAGCCGTCTTTTGTTAAATACAGCGTGAGCTTTCGCGCCACCCCTTCATGCGTGTGGCGTAAAGTTACTGTCAGTTTTTACTTATTTTTAAAAAAAGGAGAAATGATGGATGGACATAAAAATTACTGAAAGAGCAGCAAAATTTTACATAAAAGAAATGAATCTAACAGAATCGGATGATGTATCCTTGTTTGTCCGAGTTGGTGGAGTTGGTTCCGGAGGCTTCTCAGTCGGCATTCACAAAGGTAAACCAGACAAAGAATTCCTTACATATGAAGTTTCTTCGATTAGTTTTTGCCTTGCTTTTGATGACTTATGGTATCTGGATGGTATTACAATTGATTTTGATGAAGACATTGGTGACATTACTTTTCGGAACGAGAGATTTAGTGATTTAAGTAATCCCTGATAAT